>JBDTTO010000663.1:0-2916 GCA_039930585.1 Gemmatimonadaceae bacterium | reverse complement strand
GCAGATTCCAGGTATATCGATGTACGACCTGACCGTCGGCCCAGTGCGAAACCGCAACCGCGTCCGGTCGCGCCAACGCATGCGATTCCCAGACGTGAGGCAACGTCAGGTCAGGATTCTGCAGCATGACATGCAGCGCGTCGTTTGTCGAAATCACAATCATTGGTTCGAAACACGCATCGCGGGCTCTGAGCTGTGCGCCGAGTCCCGAATCATTTGTCGCGGCATCAGAACTGGAAATACACGAACGACGTTGCGTTTTGATGCATCACAATTACCAGCGCAAGCTGCAACGCGCGCAGCGGCGACATCCACAGCATTGTGCGCGGTTGCTCCAGCCAGTTGGTGATTCGTACCCGGTTCTGTTGCAGCACAAGCAGTCCGATCCACAACAGTGTGACTATGATGATTCCGTTCTCACGGACGGCCGCTCGTTGTAAACCCGAGCGCATCGTGGCCAGCGCCGTAAAGAACTCCGAAATCTGCAAGACACTCTCGGCACGGAAAAAGATCCAGCTCAGTTGTACGAGCACGAACGTTGCGCCAAAGGCCAGCCAGCGTTTGACGGCGGTCGGTTCCATCGGCGTAAAAAAGTTGCGCAGAACGGTGGCATTCGCCGCCAACAGCAGCCCGTGCCAGAGTCCCCACAACAAGAATGTCCAGCCGGCGCCGTGCCACACGCCACATAGTGCCATCGCAAACACGATGCTGCCCCGCGCGATCCACGGCTTGCGGCGATAGTGCATGGTCAGTGGCATAAACACGTAATCGCGAATCCAACGGCTGAGCGTCATGTGCCAACGTTGCCAGAACTCCTGGGGCGACTTTGACGCATACGGCCAATCAAAATTCTCCGGCAGTTTGAATCCAAGTAGTTGTGCACTGCCGATTGCGATGTCGGAGTACGCGCTGAAATCGAAGTAGATCTGCAAACCGAATGCGAGTGTGCCAAACAGCGCATCAAGAAATGTTGGATGCGCAGCTTGAAATGCCTGGTTGGCAATTGGCGCAACGAGATCGGAAAAGACGATTTTTTTCGTCAGTCCGTCTACAATGCGTCCACAAGCTTTCGCCGACGCCGCGCCGTCCCAAACGCGCACGCGCAGTTGATCGCGCATTTCGGACGCGCGCACAATTGGCCCCGCGACAAGTTGTGCCCAGAACGTTTTGAAAAGCGTGAAGTCGAGCAGTGACGTCATCGCTGCGCCACCACGCGATACGTCTACCAGATACGCCGACGCCTGAAACGCGAAGAATGAAATGCCGAGTGGTGCGGCAAATGGCACGGATGCACCGAGTGCACTGCCCGGTTGTGGTGCAATCGTGCCCACAAGCGTTGGCCAGTATTTGTAATACAACAACGGAATGAGGTTCGCGCTCAACACCAGCCACAATAGATGTTTCTGTTCCCTGCGTTCGGCCAGGCGTAAGCCGGCCCACCAGTTGAACGCGACATACGCCAGCAGAACAAAAACAAACGCGCCCTGCGTGAAAGTGTAGAAAATCAGCGAGCAGGCAACGAGCCAGATTGCGCGCGCGGTTGGAGCACGCAACGCCCAATGACCGGCAACGGCCAGCAACAGGAAAACGAAGTACGAGTACGTCGTGAAAAGCACTCTATCGCGCCGTTGAATCGGACAACTGCGTGCGAATCAGGGGTAACAGTGCGTTAGCCGTGGCAACGTGCCCAGCTTCTTTGAAATGTTTGAAGTCGGGCTGCCCATACAACAGTCCCCAACTTTCATTTGGCACCGCTGATTCGAAGTTCGCAAACCCCGTTCCTTCATCTGCAGCGGTCTTGCGCAACCATTGCTTGAACGCATCGTACTGCTCGGCTACATACGGCGGATCGGCGCTGAGATTTAACGGGATCACGTACAACAGCACCCGAATATGATGTTGCTTCGCCAACCGCACGGCCGAGATGAGCGCCTGTTGGTTCACGAGGTAGCTGTCGGCCAATACCGGGCGCTTCGTGGAAGTTTTGATCTGAAACACCCAGTTGCGAAACAGATAGACCTGGGCGAACAGAAACGTCCGCAGATCCGCACGCAGCGCGACGATTGGAATCGCCGACGCCAGACTGCTCACCAGCGATTGTTCAACACGTTGGTCAGGCCTGGTGACTGCTTGCGTGCGCGATGCTTCAAGCGTGCGTTGCATCTGATTCGCCAGATCAGGTGCGGAATTGCGCAGCGAATCCAGTGAGTGTTGCCAGACGGATGCGAGCGATGGCTTCGCGATTAACACCTGCTGCATCGTTTCGCGCACCTCGACACTGCGCATCTTGTCGAAGCAGACGCCGAACACCAGCAGTTCGGGTATTGTTGCGGAATCCTGTACGAGCGCATGCAGATGAAGCAGCAACTCAACGTGATTTAGATTGGGTGCAGCAATACCGAATACACGCGCACCCTTGCCACGCAGCGAATCATCAAGAATTTCCGAAATAACGCGATCGCCGGGCTGTTCATCATTGATCGCATACTGCTGTGACATGCCATCTACTACGACAAGGCGCTGTTTGCGCGCGTCCGGGATGTAGCTCCAATACTTCTGCTGCTCGCCGCCGGTTGACCAATCGTAGCGCGGCACTTCGCTCGCACTGGATCGCGAGTGATCGGCTTGCATCAAGTTGGTGCGATGTTGCTTCTCGAAGTACGACTTGAGTGGCAGTAGCGCGAGATTCAGTGCGACAAAACACGCAAGCGCTGCACCAACGGCTGCACGCACTACTCCTGTTGAGCGCGTACGTGTGGTGGTGGACACATCAGGCAAATCGCGTGGGCCAGGTCTCAGCTCGAATGGAGCGGTGAAAAAACGAATGCAGTTCCGGCAAATGTCCCCGGCAGGGATCGAACCTGCGGCCTCAAGTTTAGGAAACTTGCGCTCTATCCAACTGAGCTACGAGGACAC
>JBDTTO010000662.1:0-2917 GCA_039930585.1 Gemmatimonadaceae bacterium | reverse complement strand
GGCGTTCTGGACGTCACGGAATGGTTTGGCGATACAAGCGGTGGCATTCGCACCTATCTTCTGCAGAAGGCATTGTACGTCTCGCAACGATCGGCATTGCGTCATGTCACGCTGGTTCCCGGCGCAGAGGATTCCATCACCGATGGCGATGGCGTTCGCACGTATCGGTTGCAGGGACCGCCCATGCCGCGCCAGAAGCCGTATCGTTTCATGCTGGCCACACGAAGCATTGCACGAATCGCAAGACACGAACGGCCTGACATCATTGAGATTGGCAGTCCATTCATGGTACCGTGGATTGTGCGCCGAGCCACACGTGACCTGAATGTGCCGATGGTGTGTTTTTATCACAGCAATGTGCCCCGTATGTTTGCACCGCGAGGCGAACAGGATAACATCGCGCGTCGATTGGTATATCGTGCTGCTTGGCGTTACATGCGTCGACTTGACGCGCTGTTTCCGCTAACCATCGTCACATCGCAATACTCGGCCAACGATCTCGCGCGTGAAGGCATCGACCGAATTGCACACGTCCCGCTGGGCGTTGATCTCGATCAGTTCCAACCCAATACGGCCGATGCTCGCGCTCACACACGTGCGACGTTCAACTTGCCCGACGCTCCACTTGCCGGATTTGTTGGTCGATTTGCTGGCGAAAAAGATTTGACCATTTTGTTGGATGCATGGCGCGACGTTGAACGCAGAACAGGTGCACGACTGGTGTTGGTTGGTGCGGGCCCGACCGAGGCAAAGTTGCGTGCGCATTCATACGGCGATCGCGTGATCTTCCTTCCATTTCAAAACGACCGCACAACCCTGGCTCACTTGTTGGCGTGTTTTGACATTTACGTCTCACCAGGTCGCGTTGAAACGTTTGGGTTGTCGTCGCTTGAGGCGCTGGCCAGTGGCACGCCGGTGTTGAGTGCGAATGAGGGCGGCGTTGCCGAGCAAGTTGCTTCGTCGCGGGCCGGCCGAACGTTTGAGGCCGGTGTTGCGGCCTCTCTTACTGAGGAAGCGGTCACATTGATTGGCAGCGATCTCGAAGCCCTTGGCGCGCGCGGACGTGCCTACGCCGAACGTGAACACTCGTGGACGTCCGTGTTTGATCGATTGTTCGACGTGTATCGATCTGTTTTGGCCAACCAATCATGAAGTTGCTTGTGTCCATTCATGACGTGACGCCAGCATGGGCGCCATCAACACTCGCCTTGTGGAAGTTGTGTCAGGAATTTGGTGTCGCGCCAGCACTGTTCGTTGTGCCCAATTGGCACGGCGCGTGGCCTCTTTCACAGTATTCTGCGTTTTGCAGTTGGTTACGCGCATGCGCATCCCAAGGTGCGGAAATTTTCCTGCATGGCGAACGTCACGACGAGGTTGGATTGCAACGAACTGCCATCGATGAACTGCGTGCGTTTGGTCGAACCGCGCGTGAAGGCGAATTTCTCACCCTCAATCGTGCGAGTGCTGCAGAACGTATCACGCGTGGCCTGTCGACACTTCGCGGACAGGGGTTGAGTCCGATTGGATTTGTACCTCCCGCCTGGCTTGCGCGCGAACAAACATTCAGCGCCGTCAACGATGCAGGACTGACATTCAGCGAAGACTCGCGCGGCGTGCGCATTCACGCGCGAAGTCAAACGCTCGCAGCTCCGGCTGTTCGCTGGAGTGGCCGGACAACAAATCGAGCGTATGCTTCCGCAATTGTTGCATCTGTTCGATGGCGAACGCAGCGGGGACGGCCGCTCGTGCGGCTTGCACTACATCCACAAGATCTCGAACATCCCGTGAGCGCCAGGTCCGTCTACAAGGAAGTTCGGCGTTGGCTCAGCCTCGGCACAGCCGGACGATATGGCGATCTCTGAATCCGCACGCGAACCAATGGACGCATCCAAACTTCGGCTTGCGCTGTTTACTGACACATATGCGCCGCAAATAAACGGTGTTGCGCGCACACTTGATCGCCTAAGTGCGGCCATCCACGAGCGAGGCGGCGCGGTGCGTGTCTTCACACCTTCCGACCCTGAGTCGCCGCCGTTGGAACATGTGGTGCGTTTTCCAAGCACGCCGTTCTGGGCATACAAACAATTGAGACTGGCGTGGCCATCCATGCGAGAAGTGCGTGAGCAGGTGCGCAACTTTCGTCCGACGATCGTGCACGTAGCAACACCATTCGGAATTGGGCTTGCGGGTCGACGTGTGGCGCGTGAAACCGGTGTGCCGATTGTGTCTTCGTATCACACAAGTTTTTCTGCGTACTCACGTCACTACAAACTTGGAATTCTCGCGAATCCAATGTGGCAATTTCTGCGCTGGTTTCATAACTCCACACAGAAAACGTATTGCCCGTCGCAAGCCATTGCCGATGAGTTGAACCAACACGCCTTTACGAACACCGCCATCTGGTCGCGCGGCGTTGACGCCACGCAATTCTCTGCCTCGTTCAGATCGGCGGCGCTGCGTTCGTCCATGGGCGCCGACGACGACACGTTGGTGGTGACGTACGTAGGCCGATTGGCGGCAGAAAAAGGATTGGACGTCGCCGCAGCGGCTGTGCGTCTCGCGGCGGCGCGGCGTCCCGGAAGAATTGTGTTTTTGTGTGTCGGAGATGGTCCGTACGAGAACGAAGTTCGCCGCATTTCGCCTGACGGTTCCTGGTTGCCAGGCAAGCTCACCGGCTCGCGTTTGAGTGAAGCGTATGCATCAGGTGATGTGTTTCTGTTTCCGTCGATCACCGATACGTTTGGCAATGTGATCGTCGAAGCAATGGCGTCCGGGCTGCCCGTGATTGGAGCAGATTTTGGTGCAACGCGCGAACTGGTTGGTTCCGATCGCGGTTGGTTGGTCGAACCCGGAAATGTTGAAGGGTTTGCGCAGATCCTGGTGGATCTCGTGGACAATCCATCATTGCGTGTTCGCC
>JBDTTO010000661.1:0-2918 GCA_039930585.1 Gemmatimonadaceae bacterium | reverse complement strand
CGTGTGACCGAGATACGGCTTGAGTGCGCAGACGGGCGGCGGTGTTGGAAACACACGATGAATTACTGCCGCTTCACCTGAGTCATTCATTGGGCTGCCAGTGCCGTGAGCTTTGATGCCCAGAATCTGCGATGCATGAATCCCCGAACGCCGCAGCACCTGCTCCTGCAACTCGGCAATTGTAACACCATCGGGATTCGACATCGTCACTCGATACGTGTCGATATTGGTTCCACCGGCGCGAATGTGCAGGCCCGCGAAGTTGTCATTGGCGGCAGAAAGAATTACAGCGCCGATCCCTTCGCCAAGTACAATGCCCTGACGATTCTTGTCAAACGGTTTGAGTTCGTCAGCGATTAACTGCAAACTGCTGAACCCGGCGATGGTCGCGAGGTTCGCGAGTTCAACGCCAACCACCAGCGCGTGTTTGTACCAACCCAGCTCGATCATGCGGGCAGCGCTTAACACCGCGTTAGCCGACGAGGTGCAGGCCGTTTGGAATGCAAACGACTCGCCGCCGTTTTCCAGCAATCGTCGCACAATAAAGGTGATCTGTTTGTGCGACATCACCGGCTGCACGCCAATGGCCGAAAGTGCTGAATCGACGTTTACGCGAATGGCATCACGATCAAGCGAGAACGCAGACGTACCAATAAAAATTGGCAGCGCGTGAATTTCTTCGGTGGAGAGTTTGGCCGACAACACCGCTTCTGAGACCACGCGTTCGATCAGTGCAATGGCGCGCACAGGATCGTCCATCGAACCGGTGCCCGGAATCGCATATACGGGCGCCGTGAAATCATCGCCGAGGTTCGTGATTGTCCACGGTGTTGGCGTGGCGGGGCCTTTCTTCAGTTGCGCGAAACAGTCGTGCACTCCAACTCCAAGCGCGCATGAGAGGCCCATGCCGCGCACGACCACACTCGGTTTCATTGCGTTCGAGGTCAACTGCTCAGGCAAGGATGTAATCCGCGAGCGAGTTTACCGTGGCCAATGCGTTGCGTGTTTCGGTATTGCCTTCAATGCGTTTGCCATAACGGCGCTGAACCGCCATCGCGATTTGCAGCGCATCCAGTGAATCGAGATTCGGGCCTGCGGGATCACCAAACAGAAAGACGTCGTCGGCAATGTCATCCGGCGTCATCTCCTTCTGGCATTCCGTGATGATGAGCTCCTTCAGTTCGCGCTTCAGTGTTTCGCGATCAACCATCGTGCTGCGACCTCATCGGGTTCTCGATTCTGACGTCAGGAAGTTCTGGCGCGCTGCAGCCGGAATCCGGCCAGCGTAAGTGATATCAAAGCGAAACCAACCAGCATCAGGGCCTTTGGCGCAATAGTGGCCACGTTGCCACCGCGCAAAAGGATGTCGAGAAACCCTTCCAGCCCCCACGACATTGGCGATAGCAGTGACACTTTTTGCAGCACGTCAGGCATGATCATGCGCGGCACCATGACGCCGCCCAACGCACCCAGCAGCAGATTTGTGGCGCCGGTAGCAATCGTTGCCTGCTCGGGCGTGCGCACCAGGTTGGCAATGAGCAGGCCGTACGAAACGGACGCAGTGCCCGTTGCAATCGCAATGACGGCGAGCCCCAACGGCGAATGGCCAAGTGTGAGCGCGTCGCCACCAAGCGCGGGTACGATGAACACGCCAACCGCCAGCATAAGCGCGACCTGCAGCAGGTTGATCAGCAGGTGGGGAATGAGTTTGCCAGCGAGCAGCACTGCCGGCGACAAACCAATGCTGCGGAGTTTCGTGAAGGTGCCCTGCGTGCGTTCCTGCAGCCATGTGGTGGAAAGTGGTAACGCGACGAAAAACATTGCGAACACCAGCCAGGCGGGAACGTTCTGCTGCACGGAGGTTGGACGATTGGAAAGTTCAGCGCGCGCATACAATGTTTGCGTGCTGAGCAAGCCGTTCACCTTTCGCATTTGCAGATAGTCGGTGTTGCCGACGTTGTTGGCCAGCTGCGGATTGATCGCAACTACGCGCGCCTTGAGATACACACTGGTTACGGCTTCGCGAACCGCAGCAATGAACAATTCGTTGACGGGAGGTGACACACCTGCGCTCGAGACAAGTGCAATCTGCAGCGGCACCGAATCGGGCAGAGAACGTGTAAATCCCAGTGGAATTGTCACTGAAAACTGCACGCTGCCATTCAGGATCTTTTCACGACGCTTGCTGGCAGAATCAAGCGCGGTTGCTTCGAAAACTTTGTGCGCGCCGATGGCGTCGGCAATGCTGGCCGCAAAGGCCGTGGTGTCTTCGTTGACGAGATAATACTTGAACGTGCTGGTTCGGCCGGTTGCAAATACATCGCGCATGGCCAGCGACATCAGCAGGATAAAAAACGCCGGCATAATGAACAGCAACGCCAGCGCATGCCAATCTCGGCGCAGCAGCAACAGTTCTTTGCGGATGAGCGTGGCCAGCACACTCACGGAAGCGTGTCCCGCAGTTCGTGTTTCGTGAGATGAAAGAACAGCTCTTGCAGGCCGGCCGAACGAACCGGCATCTGCACCGTCAGTCCGTGCGATTCTGCAAGCAAATCACTGAGCGTGCCCTGACGCAAAACCCGTCCATGATCAAGGATTGCAATCTCGTCGCACAGAAATTCAACTTCTTCGAGATAGTGCGAGCAGTACACGACGGTTGTTCCATCGGTGTTGATGCGCTTGATGGCTTCCAGCAAAAACTGGCGCGATTGCGGGTCGATGCCGACGGTTGGTTCGTCGAGAAAGAGCAGCTTCGGATGATTGAGCAATCCGATTGCGATACTGAGGCGCCGCTTCATTCCGCCGGATAAACGTTCTGCACGAATGCCAGTCGCGTTTTCCAGGCCAGTGATCTTTAGCGATTCGTCGATGCGCGCCCGTCGCACATTCGCCGAGATGCGTTGCGCATCCGCAAAAAA
>JBDTTO010000660.1:0-2934 GCA_039930585.1 Gemmatimonadaceae bacterium | reverse complement strand
GTCGCTGACGCTGGTCGCGCTGTTGCAGGCCTGTGCGGGCGGACCGCCGGTTTCGACCGCACCAAAACCCGCGCCGTCCGCTGCTACGTCCGCCACTGCCGGAACTTCGAACTCGGCACCGCTCAATCTCAAATCTCTTTCTGCAGCACCGGACGATTGGCACCGACTCTCGCCCGAAACCGATGGCGTGTTTGGTGTGGGCAGCGAACGCGCGCTGAAAGAATTGTTGAACGGAAAAACGCCGACGCGCAAAGTCGTGGTTGCCGTAATTGATGGCGGCGTTGATACCGCGCACACGTCGCTTGTTGCAAACCTGTGGCACAACACGAAAGAAATAAACAACGGCAAAGACGACGATGGCGACGGTCTCATTGACGACGCACTCGGCTGGAATTTCGCGGGCGGCAGCAACGGAAAATCGGTTGACGCCGAAACGTTTGAGGTGACGCGTTTGTACGCCGCGTGTCGCGACATGGCGGCCGGCAAAGGAACTCCAAAACCCGATGCTGCGCGTTGCACCAAACTCAAGGACGATTACGAGAAGCAGCGCTCTGAAGTTGTAGGTCAGCTTTCCTCAGTAACAAATTTCGTGAACACCGCGAATGCCGTGACGGCGGTGTTGAAGGCCGCGATGAAAACACCAACGCTGACGCGCCAAAATGTCGAAGCGCTTAAGCCAGGCGCCAACGAACAGCTTGCACAGGCGCGCGATGTGTGGTTGCAGATCGAAGCGACTGGCTTGATGGGCAAAGGCGCCGAAGATGCGAAAAAAGAGTTCGAAGCGCAGCTCAAAATGGGACTCGATCTGACGTACGATTCACGCGTGATTGTTGGCGACAACTTTGCGGACATGTCAGAAAAATTGTACGGCAATCGCGACGTAACCGGTCCCGATGCAAAACACGGCACGCACGTTGCTGGCATCATTGGTGCAGCGCGCAACGGCGGCAAAGTTCAGGGTATTGCGCCGTCGGTGCAGATCATGGCCGTGCGTGCGGTTCCAAACGGTGACGAGCGCGATAAAGACATTGCGAACGCCATTCGATTCGCGGTTGATCATGGTGCAAACATCATCAACATGAGCTTCGGCAAATCTTATTCGCCGGGAAAATCTGCAGTTGATGCAGCGGCGAAATACGCGGAATCCAAAGGTGTGTTGATGGTGCATGCGGCGGGAAATGATGGCGAGAACATCGACGTTGATCCGTCGTTCCCGTCGCCGTATCTCGAAGACAAAACGCGTATGCCCAACTGGCTGGAAGTTGGTGCGTCGTCGTGGAAAGGTTTGAGCGATCTCGCAGCAGAATTCAGCAACTACGGCAAAAGTCGCGTGGATGTATTCGCACCGGGCGTTGATATCCTTTCGACAATCCCCGGCGGTGGCACGGAGAAGTTGAGCGGCACCAGCATGGCAGCACCCGTTGTGTCCGGCGTTGCTGCACTGCTGATGAGCTATTTCCCGTCGCTCACCGCGACCGACATCAAGGACATTCTGGTGCAATCGGCGCGGCGTGTAAACAGCAATGTTGGCAAGCCGGGAGACACTGGCAAAATCTCATTCGGTGCGCTGTCGCAGTCGGGCGGTGTTGTTGATGCGTATGCGGCGGTCAAACTCGCTCAGGCGCGCGCGGTCATGAAGTGACGGTGGGCGCGACAAGCGCCGCGTGTGGAGACTAAGCTTTAGTAGACTGCGTTAGAACGGATTTTTCGGATTTTACGGATCATCCGGATACTTCGCCACCAAAATGATGGCGACCAAATAGAAAGGGCGAGATCGTTTTCTTTGTTGATTTGTCCGGAGCGCGATTAAAGTTCGCCGCGCTCGGAGAAAAATCCAAAAGAAACGATCTCGCCCTTACTGTTTACTCCTTCACCTGCGATGAACCGCTTTATCCGTCCAATCCGTAAAATCCGAAAAATCCGTTTCAGCGCTGTCTGCCAGATCTCTGCGGAAACGCTCCGATATTAGGGAACCGGCGACGGCGCAATGCCATCTTCAATGGGCGCCAACGTCTTTTCGCGCGAGCTCTTGAGCAAACCGTACGACGTGTAGAGCACCACTGCGACCACGAGGTATGACATGACCGTGATCGGCAGCGTCTTCACGATGTACACCGCTACCAGCACCATCGGAACTCCGCCCAGTCCAAGCGCGAGCGCCGCACGCAAGTCGAAGAAATCTTTTTTCACGAAGCGATAACTCGCGACCGGCATCAGGAATGCGCACGATCCCATCATGATCGGGAACGCAACTTTCGGTGACATGCCCAGGAGGAAAATCAGCACCATGCACGGGCCGTACAAACCAACACCGATCGTCATCAGCGCCCCAAGCACAAAGTTGCCCAACACACCAAGCGCGAGATTCATACCGGTCAGTGCAATCGCATCGCCGCCCGCTGGCATGAAGTTGACGGTGCGCATCAACATGACCGCACCGCCAATCAGCAACACCGAACCCATAACCGCCTGCACACGTTGACGCGGCCAACCGGCCACCAACCCTGAGCCAACGTACGATCCAATAACGGCGGCCAGAATCATGTACACCAGCGTCCACGGCTCAACTTCAACAATCTTGGTGAAGATGAACGCCTGAATGATTGTCGGAAGCGTGTGCCCAATGTTCAGCGTGCCGGGAATACGTTCGTCCGGCACCAGCTTCCACGCACGAAAGATCGCGGTCGTTGGTGCAAACGATCCCACGCCCAACGTGTCCCAGAAGTTCGTGAACGCGCCGGTGAAATAGAGTGCCGGCGATTTTGGCCCCCAGAGGATACTGCCCAGTGATGCGCCTCGCGCGAGTTCCTTTTGTACCGCCCCGGCCAGAATCACCAGGTAGAAGACGGTGAACACGGCCAGCGCGATTAGCAGCGCCATCTTGGGGTCGAGTCCGGTCATGCAGGCTCCAGAAGCGAAAGGGGGACGGGCATT
>JBDTTO010000659.1:0-2945 GCA_039930585.1 Gemmatimonadaceae bacterium | reverse complement strand
AGCGCTTGCGCAATTCGCGCTGAAAGCTGAAAAAGTGAAGCAGGCAGAATTGTCTTTCACGTTTGTGGCACCTCGTGCGATGGCTGTACTGAACAAACGTCACCTGAATCACAGCGGCCCAACTGACGTCATCACGTTTGCATTGGCCGATGACCCCAGCGGCATTATGCGCGCCGACATTTATATCTGCACCGACGTCGCGCGCGCCCAGGCACACGACCACGGCGTTGGTGTGCGCGAGGAAATTCAGCGCTTGGTAATTCACGGCGTGTTACACACGTGCGGTTACGATCATCCGATTGATGAATCACGCACAACGTCGCCAATGTGGCGCCGTCAGGAAACGCTGCTCAAGCGATTCCTTCACGCGAACGCAGGAACTGCGTGAACGTTCTACCCTGGGTGATGGCGTTTCTGGGAGCGGTGATTGCGGCAGTTGCGGCAGTCGCCGATGGTGCGTTGCTGTCGGACGCACCAACAATGGATACACCGCCGCGTGATGGCGTTTTGCTTCCGCACATTGAGCCGCACAACAGCGCGTTGGGGCACGCACTTCCGAAGCGTGAGCGGCAGCATCGGGCGCTGGCCTTTGCGCGTTTGCTCGGTCATGGTCTGGCTGGCGGATCGCTGGCAATCGCGTTGGACATCGGTGATCGCACGCGACCGGCGGCCGTTGTCACCTTGATTATCACCGGTTTGCTCACGGTGACTATCGCCGAGAGTATTGCGAGGGCGGTGGGAGATGCGCTGGGTGAACGTGCGGCTGTTTTGCTTGCACCAGTCACGCGGTTGGTCGAAACGTTGATGTCGCCGATTGTCTACGTTGGCGAATCGCTGGATCGACTGGTGGCGCGCGTTATGCCCGACGAAGAAGACGATCTGGATCGCCGCGAAGAGGCCGCGTCGCAGTTTCGTGAAGTGGTGTCGGCGGAATCGGATGTGTCACGCGATGAACGTGACTTGCTGCTTGGTGTTTTCAGTTTCGGCGAGACAACTGCCGGCGAAGTGATGGTGCCGCGCGTTGATGTCGTGGGCGTCGAACGCAACACACCGTGGTCAGAAGTTGTTGACCGGGTACGCAGCGCACAGCATTCGCGCATTCCTGTCTACGACGAAACCATCGACGAAATTGTCGGCGTGTTGTTCGCCAAAGACTTGCTCGGTCCAATCGTTGATGATGTCGAACCGGCCGACGAATGGACTTCACTCATTCGACCGGCGTCGTTTATTCCGCCATCAAAACGTATTGCCGATCTGTTGCGGGATTTCAAATCAACTCGGCAGCACATTGCGGTTGTCGCTGATGAATACGGTGGCACAGCAGGTCTTGTCACTATCGAAGACATTCTCGAAGAGCTCGTTGGTGAAATTCGCGACGAGTACGACGACGAAGAACGTTCAATTGAATCCGAAGACGATGAACGGTATTGGGTGTCCGGCCGCCTCACGCTGGAAGATTTGTCCGAAGCTATAGGTCACGACTTCACGCGTGATGATGTCACGACCGTGGGTGGTCTCGTGTTGGAGTTGGTGGGACGGGTTCCGCGCGCTGGCGAGTCACTGTTCGTTGATGGATTTCGCCTGATTGTGGAACGCGTTGTTCGTCGCAAGGTCGAACGTGTGTATTTCGAGCGCCCGCGCTCGCGTGATGCGGGAGGTGCGCAATGAGAACTCTCGTGATTTTTGTTGCAATACTGGTCGTGTCGTTGTTGACCGTTGGCGCAACGGCAGTGCGTGCCGTGAGTCGATTGTGGTTGCGCCACTGGGTCGAACGGCAGGGCGTTGGACTTGGCAAGATGGCGCGTCATCTCGAGCGCCCAACTCGATTGGTGCACGCGGCCGGCACTGGTGCGACACTCGTCGTGTTTGCGACAGGCGCGTCGTTGACCATTGTCGACGCGGGACAGCCGTGGTTGCTCACGCGCGATGCCGCGATTTTTACAGTGCTGCTGATCGGTGTCGGTCAACTCATTCCGCGCGCGATTGGTCGTCGTTGGGCGCCGCAACTCGTTCCTTCGTTCGTACCGCTGCTGCGCACGGTTGATACGTTGGTTTCTCCGTTCCTGCAGCTCGGTCGCAGCGTTTCGGGATTACTGGTGCGTCCCGTTGTGCGTCGTCCGGAAGTTGAAGCGCGCGAAGGCATTGAAGATCTGTTGCGCGATGGGGCGCTTGAAGGCATTGGTGCAACTGAGGAGATGGCAATCATCTCGGGGGTTGTTCAGTTTGGCGACAAGACTGCGCGCGACGTCATGACGCCGGCAGCGGAACTGTTTGCGCTGGATGAAGCGTTGCCGCCGATGGAGATCGCGCGTCGTTTGGCGCAGGCAGCGTACAGTCGCGTTCCGATCTACCGTGGTATGCCTGACAATGTTGTCGGTATGATTCACGCGTTCGATGTATTGCGTGTGGCGGGTGAGCGTATGCCACCGTTACGCCCGATCGCAACGGCGACGGAAGCCAAACCCGCCAGTGAACTATTGTTCGAAATGCTTCGCGCGCGTCGCCATCTGGCCATCGTGCGCAACGCACAGGGATTGATTGCGGGCATCGTGACGCTCGAAGATCTGCTTGAAGAGTTGGTGGGAGACATTCGCGATGAGCATGATGAACCGGCTCCACGTGCGGCAGGTCCTGTTGCATGAATGAGAGTGTCAAACTGCCGTTAGCACTGGCGCAGCTTTTGCCGGATTATCAGCACGGAAAAACGGCGGCGCTGGCTCGTGCGGTAAGCATCGTTGAGAACCGCCGTGATGGTTGGGAAGCACTGCTCGCGTCGATCAACCCACACCTCGGCCGCGCGCGACGTATTGGTGTGACGGGCCCGCCGGGCGCGGGGAAGAGCACACTTACCACGTTGCTCGCGCTCGCATATCGCGCACTTGATTTACGGGTTGGTATCGTCGCGGTCGATCCAACGTCGCCGTTTACCGGCGGTGCACTTTTGG
>JBDTTO010000658.1:0-2945 GCA_039930585.1 Gemmatimonadaceae bacterium | reverse complement strand
GGATACTTGCCATCGCGTGCAGCGTTCGTGCACTTCTTTTCGCCGTCGGACTGCTTACGCGCTTCCTTCATTTCCTTCACCAGGATGCCGATCGCGTCGCCCAACTTTGGCGCTTCGGCAACACCCAGTGGCTGGCGAGCGCTGAGGTCCCGCGTCAAGACGAGATCGGCCGTGGCCTTGTATCCCGTTGCCGTACGCTCGACAGTTCCCATCGTGAATTCGTCCGCTCGCAGCATGACAGCCAACTGCTTGGCGTCATGCGATTCGAGGCCTTCGGTCGTTGAGAACTGCGACGCAATCAGGTTTGGATTGATGCGCTCGACAGGCACGACATAGACCTGCTTGTACGGAAACGCGCTTTCGACCTTCTTGCGCATTTCGTCCGACGAAAGGTAGGCAATGCCCTTTTCCTTTTTGTCGTTTTCCGCTGTGTCAAACGTTTTGAACGACGTGATCATGATCTGCGTCGCGTCCTTGTCCGGAGCGCGATTGGCTTGCGCCACTCCGTACCCGGCCTGCTGTGCAGACAACAATGCGGGGATCGCCATCGCACCAACTGCCGAAATTCCAAGCCGCCGGAGAGTCATGTTATACCGTGCCGTCAAGTGTGTATGCTCCGCACCGAGATTCCATCTGAACCGGCCAGCGGCGTTGAGTCGCTACAGAATGCGACCAAAACCGGTAACCGCGCGATTTGCCGCTTGAGCTGGGGGACTTTAAAAAATTCGCTATCCCAGAATCCACTCGCAAGGTAGGAAAGATTGCGATGTGGTTACGTGTGCAATGGGCGAAGAGGGACTCGAACCCCCGACATCCTGCGTGTAAGGCAGGCGCTCTAACCAACTGAGCTATTCGCCCTACGGAAGAGTCTTACACTCTGTCCGGTGTTGTGTTGCAAGAACTTAGCCGCGACTGGACCGCCAGCAACCGGGCGCTGGGTTAAACCGGTGCGCGCGAAGCGAGAAACATGAACGCCCGCGTCAGTTAGTCAAGCGATACAAAGTACCCGTTTTGTGATGTATCAAGAGCGAACGGTTAAGCAAGTTTCGATACGGAAATGTGCCATCCGACCATTCGATCTCAGCTAAACGGCCACGCAGCTCAGCGCTTCAAAATGGCCAGAGGGACCAGAACCATGTAACCAACGACCAGCAGTAACGGGGCAAGTGTTTCGCCCCCACGCCACAAATCGATGTATCCAACAAGCAGGGTTCCGAGCGCAGCGCCCCACCAGATCATGGCGCGCGAGCGCGACGGAGTATCAGAGGTAGACATTGCAGGTAGGCTAGGCCGAGCCGCCACTGCTGTCAAGCGAATGTGCGTTGTGAGCGGTCACGACTTCGTCGGAGTCATTGGCTGAGGCCATCTCCAACGCCAATAACGCCTCCAGCGCACTCTTGCGCGCCCGGGCTTCCTGTGCCGCCTCATTTGCCCGCATCACCTCCAGGCGCTGCTTGTTGCGACGACGTTTGGCCCAATACATCGGGCCCAACATCAAACTGACAAATCCAAAGGCGAGCGACAGATTCGCGACCAGCGCCAACACGCCGTACTGACGCCGCACCCGCGAATGCCAGTAATTGTCAAAGGATGTGGTGGTCATGCCGAATGCCTGGCGCAGCGCCAGATCATACTTGCCGGTGCGCTTCCACTCCGCGAAGAAGTTGCTGAGGCCACGCGCTTCATCGATCGCCTGCATTTCCGCGACCGCCAAATGCGACAACGCATATGTGTACTGCGCGCGCGACGAACCGCCGTAAAATCCTGCATCCAATTCATCACCACCAGGCATGCTTCGCCATGCCAGACTCACCGATGTTTCAAGCGCAACGGTACGCGTCCACTCCCCTGCGGAAACACTCGCGTATCCCTCGTCAAACCAGCGCGGTGGCAAATCACCCATCGTTTCGTGCAGCGCGAGATGCGCCAATTCATGACGCAATACAACAACTGGATCGCCTGCTTCACTGCCCGCAAACGCGCCCTGCATAATTATGCGCCGTTCGTCTGGAATTGCGATCGCGGCTCCCCACTCTGGCGCATTCGGACCCACCCACGCGCGAAACAGCGCGGCAGTTGGCGCGATGGCAATCAACACATGCGCTTTGGGTCTTGGCAAACCCGGAAACGTGTCACGCACCAGCGCTTCATTCAACATCGCGTGCGCGAGTCGAGCATCGGTCTGACCCGCGACCACCGTGAAGCGCCCGCTGTCGATACGAAGATTTTGCCCGGGCACCACTAACTGGCTTGTAGGCGGCGATTCCGATGATGCATTCGGTACTGGCGCGCTTGCTGGTTGCGCCGGGCAAATTCCGGCTGTCGAAAACACGCTTCCAATGAGAAGCGTGACAATGACTGCGAACTTACGCGAAAAACCTATCGCGGCGGCACGCCACCTTGATCGACACTCTCCAACAACTCGGCGCACCGTTTTCCCCATGGATTGAACTTGTTGGCCGCAGCGCCCGAACGCCATGAGGATTTTGCCTCATCACGATTTCCGGCATACCACTGCGACCGCCCCAATTCGTACCACGCCTGCAGCAGGTTTGGTCCGAGTTCAATTGCCTTGCGAAAAAAACTGTCGGCGTCGTCAAACATTTCGCGCTCGTAGTACACCTGGCCCAGATACAGATGGGCATACAACGTCGCTTTCTTGTCGTCGTTAAGCCGGATTGCGCGCGACAAGTGTTCGATGGCCTCGCCATAAATCTTTTTGCGCAGACAGATGTAACCCACGTTGGTGCGCACCATCGCGTTCTGCGGCTCGCGCAACAACACGTTGTGAAACGTGAGCAACGCGCTGTCGTAATTTTCCTGCATCATTTGCGCCCAGCCCAACAGAGACTCTGCTTCGTTGCTGGCGGGAGCGAGTTCAATAGCGCGCCGTAACGCCTGCTCGGCTGCCGCGGCGTCGCCCAGCGAAAGCAGCGACCACCCCT
>JBDTTO010000657.1:0-2953 GCA_039930585.1 Gemmatimonadaceae bacterium | reverse complement strand
GCTGGTGTCCGAATTGATGCTGCAGCAGACGCAGGTGTCGCGCGTAGTCGACTTCTATGGCGCGTTTCTGAAGCGTTTCCCGACACTGCATCACGTTGCGCAAAGCCCCGTCACGCAGGTGCTCGAGCAGTGGGAAGGCCTGGGATATTATGCACGAGCGCGCAACCTGCACCGACTGGCACAGGAATTATCCGGAAGCGAAACTCGAGCCGGCGTGTTGCCATCAGCGCCTCATGAACTGCGCGCGTTGCCTGGCATTGGTGCGTACACCGCGGGCGCGGTTGCTTCATTCGCGTACGAAGTGCGTGCACCGTTGGTGGACACTAACGTCGCACGCGTGCTGCTCAGAATTTTCGCGCCACAGTTTTCTCCCAAGACTTCGATAGGACAAAAAGTCGCCTGGGCACTGGCCGAGGCAACGCTGCCGAAAACAGGCCGGGCAACCTGGACGCACAATCAGGCGCTCATGGAGCTCGGCGCACTTGTGTGCCGAGCGCACGTAGCGGAATGTGTTGCATGCCCGGCGTCGGAACGTTGTGCTTCCGTAGCGCCCGTCAGTTACTTGGTAACAAACCCACCGCAAGAAAATCCAACTCAGTGAACACTCGCGGAATTATCCTGGCCGGCGGCGCGGGAACTCGGTTGCATCCGATTACGCGTTCTGTCAGTAAACAGCTGCTGCCAGTCTACGACAAACCGATGATTTATTATCCTCTCAGCACCATCATGCTGGCAGGCATACGCGAAGTGCTCATCATTACGACTCCGCGGGACACCGACGCATTTCGGGAGTTGCTTGGCGATGGAAAGAAATGGGGCATGCGCTTTGAGTACGCAGCGCAACCGCAACCCAATGGTTTGGCCGAAGCGTTTATCATCGGTCGCGATTTCCTGAATGGACATCGCAGCTGTCTCGTATTGGGAGACAACCTGTTTTATGGCCACGACCTCGCCACCATTGTGCAGCAGGCGGCTGAACGCGAGCATGGCGCTACTGTGTTTGCGTATCGCGTGGCGAATGCCGCGCAGTACGGCGTGGTAGAGTTCGACAAAGACCAGCGCGCGCTTTCGATCGAAGAGAAGCCCGCCGTTCCAAAATCGAATTTTGCTGTCACCGGTCTTTACTTCTACGATGAACAAGTGATCGAGATTGCAGCTGCGCTTAAACCGTCGGCGCGCGGCGAACTTGAAATCACGGACATCAACAAAGCCTACCTCGCGCGTAATCAGCTTCGCGTTGAAATACTCGGCCGAGGAAGTGCGTGGCTTGATACCGGAACGCCAACGTCGCTACTGCAGGCTGGCCAGTTTGTGGAGACTGTTGAACAACGACAAGGTCTCAAGATTTCTGCGCCCGAAGAAGTGGCGTTTCGCATGGGTTATATCAATCGCAAACAGTTGATGGCTCTCGCTTCGGAACTTGGAAAGAGCGAATACGGCAGCTACCTGCGACACATCGCCGAAGAGGAGCTGTCGCTGTGAAGGTGCACGAAACCGGAATTGATGGCGTGCTTGTCGTGGAATCGCCCGTCTATCGCGACGGCCGTGGATTCTTCACCGAAGTGCACCATTCAGAAAAGTTTGCTGTTATCGGATTGCCAACGGAGTTTGTGCAGGACAATCACAGTCGGTCGGGGCAAAACGTGTTGCGCGGAATGCACTTTCAACGCGTGCGTCCGCAAGGAAAACTCATCAGGCCTGTGTCCGGAACGATCTTTGATGTGGCGGTCGACATGCGTCAATCATCAAGCACGTTTGGTCATTGGTTCGGCACGACGTTGGAAGCCGGCGACGGAAAGCAGCTGTGGATTGCACCAGGAATGGCGCACGGCTTTCTCGTGTTGAGCGAATTCGCCGATGTGTCATACAAGTGCACCACGTTGTATGACGCTGCATCCGATGGAGTGATGGCCTGGAATGATCCTGCAGTCGGCATCGATTGGCCTTTGCCGGCAGGCGTGGCGCCAATCCTTTCGGGCAAAGACGCCAGCGCGCCACTGTTCAGCAGCGTGGAAGCGTTCGCATGAGTCGAGTTCTGGTGTTGGGGGCCTCCGGGCAAGTTGGACAGGCCGTACTGCAATCCGCGACGACCGGGACGGACTTCATTGCGCCAACCAAAGCAGAAGTTGATTTGCGCAACACCAACCAATTGCGCGCATATGTTCTCGACGTCAAACCGGATGCAGTCATCAACTGCGCGGCGTATACTCGAGTGGATGACGCCGAACGTGAAAGCGATGCTGCATATCTGTTGAATGCTGAGGCTGCGGGCATTGTGGCCGAGGCGACCTCCCTGTTGGACGCACGGTTTGTGCACGTTTCAACAGACTATGTGTTTGACGGCAATGGCCTGGCGCCCTATTCCGTTGATGCACTCGTTGCGCCGCAAAGCGTGTATGGCGCGTCAAAGCTCAAGGGCGAACAGCTGGTAGCCCTGGCAAATCCCGCAGCAGCAATTGTACGCACGGCCTGGGTTCATTCTGGCGGCGACAATAATTTCGTGGCGACCGCGGTTCGCATTTTTCAGCAACAAAAAGTCATGCACGTCGTCGACGATCAAGTCAGCACACCAACTCGTGCGCTGCATCTTGCATCCGCGTTGTGGACCTTTGTTGCGCGCGCAAATCTGGGCGGCGTGTTTCACTTTACGGACGCCGGCGTTGCATCCTGGTATGACGTGGCACAATGCGTGCTTGACACTATGCAACGCGATGGTCTCCGCGAACCCAAAACTGCCGTCGTGCCGGTTGCGACCGTAGAATTCCCTCGGCCCGCTGCACGTCCACGTGTTTCGCTCTTGGACAAACATGCCACCTGGAAAGCGCTCGACATTGCTCCGCAGCATTGGCGCGTGGGCGTTGCCGCTTCGACACGCGAAATGACTCATGCGTAGACTGCTCGTAACTGGTGGCGCCGGATTTATCGGCGGAAATTTTGCGCACTATTGGACAGC
>JBDTTO010000656.1:0-2954 GCA_039930585.1 Gemmatimonadaceae bacterium | reverse complement strand
TCTACGACCAGCACGCGTACGTTTGACATATCCAGTTCCTCGCGGTAATTCGCGGCAGGCAATGCGGTTGGCAACAAGGCCGGCGTGGCGGCCCGTCTGAGTTTTGTGTGCACTGGGATATTGGCCTGGTGAAGGAGTCATCGCGTGGTCCCCGGGACAAGTAGCATGCGAACAGCGCTCAAACGGCCACTGACGCGACCAAATTTTTGTGAACAGCGCTCTGTCCCGGGTGCGTTGCGCGAGCGCGTTCTCGGCTGCTTCTTGCATATCCATCAGACGTCAAACGGCATCCGATGGTTGCCCTCATAGTTCCTTTCGCAAACACAGCATCAATGGTTTCGACTACCACGGTCACGATTGCGGATCAAGGACAACGCCTGCGCCGATTCACGCGCGTGCTGTTCGCGACGGTGTGGATCGTGCCCGGCGCGATGGCTGCGGCACAGGTTGTGATCGTCGGGCAGATCTCGGGCAAACCCTACACCGTCTTCGACGCCATTCTCTGGCAGGGCGCCGCCTGGGGAATGTGGGGCGTGTGGTCGCAGGTGATTCTGTCACTCGTCGATCGCATTCCGCTGCGCGCGGGACGCATGGTCGGATGGCTGTTGGCACACATCGTTGCGTGCGCAGTCATTTGCACACTCACCGTGCTCATACTCGGCGCACTCGATTACACGTTTGCCCAGTGGATGGGCGAACCGTCGTACGCGAAGGTGGTGCGATCAGTTGTGCTCAATCACCTCGACTTTCAGTTCGTGTTGTATTGGGCGGTAGTTGGCGCTGCGTACATGGTTGAATACGTGCGCCGTTATCGCGAACGCGATCGTGTTGCAATCGAACTCGAACAGAAACTCGCACGCACGCAACTCGAAGCGTTGCGTATGCAACTCAATCCACACTTTCTGTTCAACGCGCTCAACTCAGTTGCCGAACTGATGGAAATGGATGTGCGTGAAGCCCAACGCACGTTGACGCGCGTAAGCGATCTGCTGCGACTCTCACTCCGCAGTGCGGCGTCGGCCACCATTCCGTTGTGGCAGGAAATCGAACTCGTCGAACTGTATCTGCAAATTGCGCGAATTCGTTTCGGTGACAAACTCGCGGTCGACATTGTTGTGGATCCCGCCGCCGTCGATCTCGAAGTGCCAAGTTTTGTTTTGCAACCGCTGGTTGAAAACGCGCTCAAACACGGATTGTCGCCTGACAGTGCGGGCCAATCGATTGACGTGAGCGCGCGGCGTATTGGTATGGCGCTCGAGCTCATTGTGGAAGACAACGGTCGCGGCCTCGATGGTTCGACCACCAATAGCGGTCGCTTCATGGCAGCGCGACCATCAGTTGATGGATTGGGCATCGGACTCACAAACACGCGCTCGCGCCTCAAGGTTCTGTTTGGCGAACGGTATCTGTTTCGAATGGCAAACACCGCGTCAGGTGGCTGCCGAGTGGAGATTCGTCTTCCGTTGGACTAAGTACTTCGCATAGTTACTTGCACCTTGGTCTTGGTCACGTCAGTTCATCAACAATTGCATCGGCTTCGATTTCCACAAGCATCGCCGGATCAATCAACGCGGCAACTTGCACCATCGACGTCGCAGGTCGGATGTCACCAAATACTTCCCCATGCGCGCGACCAATCGCTTCCCAGTTCGCGATGTTCGTTACAAAGATGCGTGTCCTGACAACGTGACGCATTGATGCTCCTGCCTGCTCCAGTGCGTGTGCGATGTTCGCGAGTGTCTGCTTCGCCTGCAGATATTCGTCGCCAACGCCCGCGATACTTCCATCCGGCAGCGTAGCCGTTGTTCCCGAAACACTCACGTGCGCACCAACTCTCACGGCACGCGAATATCCCACGGTTGATTCCCACTTCACCCCGGAGCTGATCAGTTGTCTGGTCATCGATTCGCCTCTTTTATGTGTTGCGGGTGCCACAGTCGTTCGAAATGGCAAAAAATGTCGTGAGGATGACGGACTTATATGCGTGGTCTTGCCGTCGAATGCGCCAGTGAATATCGTGACGCCACGGGCCCCGCTTCTGCGCGCAAAGGAAATGCGAGCCGTAATCAAGTCTGTGTTCGCGGCGATGCGAACCTCTGGTTTACGGACGGGCCTGCTAGAATTGTTTGAAGACTCCAGAGCAGTTGGGAGGGATTGAAATGTCCTACGCCGCAAAAGGTCAGCACATCCTGGTCGCCGAAGACGACGAACAGGTCGCGCGCTGGCTGAAGCGAGTGTTTGAAGAAGATGGTCACCACGTCGAACTGGCATTCACCGGTTCTGACGCGCTGCGCCTTGCATTGGACCAGAATTTTGCCTTGATGGTCGTCGATCTCGATCTCCCCTCGCTCGACGGCCTTTCGGTCGTTCGGCAGATTCGTGCTGCCGGACGACACATGCCGGTACTCATCATGACCGCCGCGGCTTCGGACGCCGACGTTGAAAGTGGTCTGGATGCCGGCGCTGACGACTTTCTGACCAAGCCAGTATCGGTCCAGGTGCTGCGCGCCCGTGCCCGTGCTGCCATGCGTCGTTCCAACACGACCGAACGGCAAGTCATGGGATTTGGCGACATTACGATCGACCGCACGTCATACCGCGCACACGGCCCCCTGGGCAATGTGTTGCTGACGGCAAAGGAATTTGAGTTGCTTCAATACATCATCAACAATGCCACGCAGGTACTTCCGCGCAAGAAATTGCTGTTTCACGTGTGGGGCTACGACTTCGACCCAGGCACGAATGTCCTCGAGGTCGCATTAAGCCGAGTGCGTCATCGGCTCAGTGATATCACACAGTCGTTGCGATTGCGTACGCTACGCGGTCAGGGCGTGCTGCTGGAGTATGTGCCCGCGGGTGGTTCGGTCGACGATGTGGCGGACGGACCCGTCGAGTAACCGAAATCCGATGTAATGCGTTACGGCTTTGCCGCAGCAGCGGGAGCCACCGGCGCT
>JBDTTO010000655.1:0-2967 GCA_039930585.1 Gemmatimonadaceae bacterium | reverse complement strand
GGCGTGCGAAGGTTGGTCGGGTATTAAAGTTGATCTCGCCCGCACTGGTTGATCGGATGACGAAAGCCGCGGTGACGAAAAAACGGTAATCAGCTGCCCGCATATCGAAAACAAAAAAGCCGGACGCTCATTCGCGTCCGGCCTTTTCATTTTGTACTTCAGAGAGCTTAGCGCGTCGACAGGAGGTTCAACACGAAACCCGTCTCGCCTTTGCCACTCACCGATCGCGTCATTGCACCAACGCTGATTTCCATTCCGCCAGCGCGAAGACCGAAGCCGGCCGCGGCCTGGTAACCGTTCGTGATTGCTGCCGCGCCGGCACGCAGCGTCAGCACTGACAATCCAGCGTACTCTGCGCCAACCCCAACGTGCATTTTCGGACTCAGGTTGATGCCGTCGCCAAGACGCTGGCTGCCGTCAAGCGTGAGCAACAAGTCGCCACTCCGACGAGCAACACCCGCCGCGATTTCCGGTTTGAACTTCTCGGCTTCGAAATCGGCGCGCATGGTGGCTGGAGCCTGACCGTACGGCACTTCGTCAAAGTTCGAGTTGTTGTTCGTGCCATCGAAACGGAAGCCGCCAGGACGGGCCGTGAAGGCATCCGTGGACCACTTGAACGAGTTCACCACATTGCGTGCCGTGACGCTGTACGTCATGCCCGCTTTGGCCCACGAGAGACCAAGGTCAACGCCAAATCCGCTGCCGGCGTTGCCGACATGCGTGGAGTCCGTGTAGATCGCGGGACATTCAACCGTGATGTCATCGGGCGTTGTGGTCGAGCCGTTGTCCGATGCGCGCGCCGCTGCAATGCCGCGGATGTACTTGGCGGTCACACCAAACGCGACCTGATCGCCGTTTCTATTTTTGCTGACGGGAATGCCGAGGCTCACTGCACCAACACCGAAGAGTGAACCGTTGGCGTTTGAACCACTGAAGTTGAAGCTCTTCGCGCTGCCGGTGCGGCCCGCGTTGCCAAACAAAATGGCTTCGGCCGCATCCTGATTGAGATTCACTTCACCACCGCCAACAACGCCAACCTGCGCGCCGAAGTTCTTGATGTTAAACGCAACGAGTGACAACTCGGCATCCGTGCCGCCTTCTTCGCGACCTGAACCAATCTGCTGCAGCCAGCGTTCGCGCGTCGACACCGGCACCAACGTGTTCTGATTGGCTTTGAAGTCGCTGAACTTGATTGGATTGATGCCGCTGTTCACGCTGGCCGACAAAAGGCTTAATCCGAACGACTTGGATTCGCCAATGGCGAGGTTGGCCGGGTTGTAACGAATGGCGTCAAAACCACGTGCTGCTGCTGTGTAATTGCCGGCCATGCTGAAACCGGCGGCTCCTGCTTCAGGAACCTGGGCGTGCGCAGTGTTTGCGGAAACCACTGCAGCCAGAACGCCAAGTACGCGCGCGTATTTCATGCTGGACTGATTTTTCAGTGAGTGTTTCATGTGATCAACCTCCAACCGACAACGTGAGGTCGAAATGCGTCTTCACAACAACTGCCTGTTTCGGCGACACAGTGACCGTGCCCAATGGGGCTTCGGCCGGGCCGCTGATTGTGACCGTGACGTTGTGGCCAAACAGGCGCTTCAATTCTTCCTTGGTGAAATCAATGGCGCGGGATGTGTTGCCCGTTCCCAATGCAACCGATTTCACAATTGCGGAATCACCATCGGCCCGCAACGTGACGCGAAGTGCGCTTGTCACGGCAAACGGATTCTGAATGTCAAGCAACAGCGCACCTTTCTGAGCGCGATCGGCAATCGCATCGCTTACGTCGCTGAAATCGATGCTGCTCGTTGATGTCAACGTGTGACCGACCACCGAAACGGACGCACTCGAAATCTTGAGGTTGGTTGGTGTCGCGTTAACTGCAATCGTGCGGGTCACGTCCATTGTGACTGGCGAGCCTTCTGGCGAATTCATCGACACCGTTACTGCAACAGGTGTCGAACCGGAAATGCCGCCAGCCAACGGAATGTTGAGGCTGAGTTTTCCGCCGTTCGCTGCCAGCGATTGGGTCGCGCCATCAACCAGCATCGTACCAAGCACTGTCGCACCGTTCGATACGGTGATCGTCGCCGTTCCAAACGGAGCAACGTTTCCGTTTGGACGAAGCGGATCAAAGTTGTAGTTGTTCGTAATGTTGAACGCGAGCGAACCTGCAGTGAGTGTTGCGGCCGAGATATCGGACGCCAGTGAACTCGACATTGATGCGGTCACGATCAATGCAGGTTTCGTTCCCGTAAAACCGTTCCCTTCGATGCAGACCGCGCAATCGGCCGACAACGGGCGAGCAATTGTCGCCATGTCGCCAGAGAGCGTGAAGCCGCTGCTGTCGGGAAGAATGGAAACGCCCGACGGCAGCAAACTCGCGACCGTAATACGTGATGTCTCGCCCGGGACAATCCAGCGCTGTTCAAGAATCGGCGCGGCTGTTGGCAGGTCGCATGCGGCGGCGCTGACAAGCGTGGTGGCGCCCATGATGCCCGCAAGCACTCGGACGGACTGGCGCGATGACTGGCGGGCCGGAGCCCCAGATGGTATTCGCATTCAGAGATTGGTGTTGGATTGGCGGAGCGCACTGAGTATCCAGTGCTGGCGTGCGGCGACCGGCAGCTGCACCGGTGCGTAACGTGAGGGGTCGCCCTCAAGACGAAGGACTGTGCGATCAATCACACATTCGCCGCATTAAAACATTCAACCGCTGCAGTCTGACGACTGCTATTGAATGAAGTATGATTCCGGAGTATTGCAGTGCTGGCACGACCGTCACACTGGCGGTGCCAGGACAGTAAAAACCCCGTGGCACAGACTGTTGGAGATTTGATGCGCTTCATTCACAGGCAATCATCTGTTCCCGCGACATCGACATCGACATCGACATCGACGTCGACATCACGCGCAGGCGCAATGCGGATGCGAGGCCTGCTGCTCGCGTTCGCGTCATTCAGCGTGATG
>JBDTTO010000654.1:0-2979 GCA_039930585.1 Gemmatimonadaceae bacterium | reverse complement strand
GGTGCTGGTCGCCTGTGGCAATGTGGCGATGCTGGTGTTTGCGCGCACGGCAACGCGTCTCCGGGAAATTGCTATTCGCACAGCACTTGGCGCGAGTCGCTCACGCATCGTATCGCAGATTTTTGTCGAGACATTCATCTCGTCGGCGTTTGCGGCCGTGCTTGGCGTGTTCACTGTTGACTGGATTGTGCGTCACGCCAATCTCGCTTCGATAGCGGGCTTGCCGGCTATGCCCTACTGGCTGACACTGAATGTCACGGGCGGCACCATTGTGAACGCGGTGATACTCGCAACAGTGTGCGCGACGGTCGCCGGAATCATTCCCGCCATTCGTATCACTGGACGTGCCGTTAACCAGAATATTCGCGCTTCTTCTGCGGTGCGATTCGGGAAACTTACGAGCGCGCTGGTCATTGCGGACATCGCAGTGGCGGTGATCGCCGTCGGACTTTCATATACCACTGTGCATCAGATGCTCGCATTGCGCGAACATCAGGCTGCCGGCATTCCGGCTCAGGAATACCTGGCCGTCGAGTTTCGTTCGTTCGACGATGCTGTCGCGAGCAATCGCAACGAAGATCGCGCGCGATTGACAGAACGGCGCGCCACAGTGCAACGCGCGCTTGTCGCAGCACTATCGGCTGAGCGTGGTGTGACCGGCGTGGCGGTGGCGGATGTGTTGCCGTTGATGGAACACCGATCGCAGCCGGTTGAAGTGGAAGGCGCGGCCAATGCGTCGAACGTATCGGCGAAATGGGTGCGTACTGCATCAGTGGATGTCGACTATTTTCGAGCGCTTGGGCAATCGGTCGTAACAGGACGCGACTTTACCCGCAGCGATGCGGAAAATGCCGACGGCACCATCATTGTGAACACCGCGTTTGTCGATCGCGTGCTTGAAGGTAAAAATCCCATCGGGCAACGTGTGCGATTTCCGGCAAATCGTCAGAGTCCAGACGCAAATGTTGCAGCGCGATCGTATGAGATTATCGGCGTCGTGCGACATCTTGGCGTCAACATGGTCAACGCCGAACATGGCGAAGCGGTTTATTTTCCGGCGTCCGTCGGGCAATTGAATCCCATGCAGATTGCCATTCATGTTGGCGAATCACCGCTCAAGCTCATGCCGCGCGTTCGCGAGATTGCCGGCGTAATTGATCCGGATCTCACGGTGAGTCATCCCGTTGTGCTCGGCGATGTACGTCAAGGCGATTGGTATCTTACGCTGGGCGTTGGTGGCGGATTGACGCTGTTGGCGATTGTACTGGTTGCATTAGCGACATCGGGGCTCTTTGCGATGTTGTCGCTGTCGGTCTCAGAGCGCACGCGTGAAATTGGCATACGCTCGGCACTTGGTGCGACGCAACGCGTGCTGGTGCTGACCATTCTGCGTCGATCGTTGGTGCAGATTGGCATTGGTGCGCTGATTGGGCTTCCGATAGCGGCAGCGCTCAACATCGCTGTGGCCGTTGAGTCACACACGTCGCCCGTAAGTGCGTTGCTGATCGCTACCGCGCTTTCGTCAGCAATCGTTGGCGCCGTCGGAGTGTTGTCGTGTCTTGTGCCAGCGCGACGCGTGCTGGCTATTCAGGCAACGGAAGCAATACGCGCGGAGGCGTGAGCCGCCACATGGCCAAGAGCGCGACGATGAGTAGAAACACGTTCGCGCTCCACATGCCAACGAAGGGCGAAACCTTCTGCGAGTCGGCCAGCGCTTCACCGGTCATGAGCAAGCCATAATACGCGCCGAAAAACACCAAACTTCCGACAATCACCAGTGCTGCTCCACCACGCGGAATCCGAAAAGCCAGCGCCATTCCGGCGAGCGCGAGAACCAGGCACGCCGCAGGCAGCGCGAACTTCTTTTGAAGTTCAACTTCGTAGTAGCTCGCTTGCGAGCGAACCGCAGGTTCGGCGGCATGCCCGACATTCTTTGCAGCATCACGCAGTGCACCAATTGTCATCGAACGATCACCCGGCGGAATCTCCTTGCCCGCGAGCACCGTCGCCAATCGTGCATTTGTGCGGGGAACAATCTCCGCTGTCACAACAAACGCGATTGCCGTGACGCCAGCAGCAGCTACAAGAACGGGGACAACCAGGCTGCGAACGCCGTGTCGTACGCGCCGAGCGGTGGCGAGTGTTCCGTCTGCGCCAAGTCGAGTGAATTCGTAGAGGACGGATGACAAAACGGCCATCGGAATTGTCATCGCTGCAATGAACGGCAGCGCGAGCAGCAGTGCCTGCGCGATTGATCCGTACGAATCTCCCCTCGCGTTAAGCGCCGTCAGCTGCCTGCTTGCGAAAGGGAACATCAAAACGATGGTAAGTGCGATGAAAGCGACAATGAATGAAACCGCGTGGCGACTCAGAAGCTGTCGCGTTGTCGGCAGTGACATGTGTAAATCTCCCATTTGAATTTGTCTCATACGAGCCAGTTCGTACGTCGATCGCCGAACCACATCCCAGATTCCTGTTGCACCAACGACCGCAACGTGCACTCTTCCGCGCGCGCGGGCCTGTTGGAGCTCACGCGTGAACATCGTCTGCATTTCTTTGCCATGCTTGCGACGCAATTCAGACGGAAGCAGGTGTAATGCCAAGCGGTAAATACCGGTCATCGTCTAAGCCTCACGCAGCGCGAGACGCGTGCGTGCGACGCGCGCCAACGATTCCATGCGCGCGGCTTCACGCTTGAGTTCTGCGCGACCAACTTTCGTAATGCGGTAATAGCGCTCACGCCCGACAATTCCCTCGGGACGTTCGTCGTCCGGCACTTCCTCGAGCCATTTCTGCTCGACAAGCTCCTCCAGCGAACCGTACAGCGTAGCGGGCCACAAACGCACGCTGCCGTCGCTGAGCTCGCGTACGTCGTCCTGTATGGCGGTGCCATATCGCGGCTCTGCGGAGACGGACAGGAGGATAAAAAACCAGTGTGCCTTCATGGCTGGGCGAGTGCGAAGATTTGGGAAACTGTCT
>JBDTTO010000653.1:0-2980 GCA_039930585.1 Gemmatimonadaceae bacterium | reverse complement strand
TACAATTTTAAGTTTGTCCATCGCCAACGCGCCATCCCGTTTACCAAAGAGCAGCGTCGTCGCAAAACCATTCACCGTCGCCCGCACTCGGCGATATGCTGAAGCTTGCACAATTGTGTCGGGTAGTGAGAGCGCATCTGCGGCATCGTAAGCGAACACCATCAGTCGTTCTGGCGAGAACGTGAACACTTCGGTTCGTTCGTCAACGTACGCAACATTCTGCGGGCCCCACTTTCCGTTGTTCTTGAGTGCCGCCACCGAATCGACAACCAGATCAACTATCTCTGACCACCCGGTCGCACTCAGGAATCGGCGCGTGTAACGCCACGCCGGCTGCGCGTAGTCACGAAACTCCGTGCTCCATTCGTAACTGGACACCATTGGATGACTGCGCGAATCCAGAGAGGTGCGATGCCACTCGGTCATCGACTCAACGCGCATACGTTGCACTGAACGAAGCGCGGCAATTCCCCCCATTCGCGTGGCAGCCGTATCGAGTATCGAACGCGCCGTGGCATCGGACGTGCGAGGTGCGACGGCGCGAGTTGCGGTGGTGCGAGTTGCGATGGCGCGAGGTGCGATGGTGCGAGGTGCGGCGGTGCGAGGTATGGAGGTGCGGGTTTCCCTGGTGCGCGATTCACCGACCGTCGGGAATGCAGTCGCGCGACTTCCTGCGGTGAGGGAAAGGAAACTCGCGAGAACGAGCAGATGTGTCATGTGCGCCGAGTGTCAGTTGCGGGAGAAGTTGCTCGCACAAACTGCGCGTCGGACAAACAGCGCATTCTCCGGCTGAAGCGAACGGTCCTGATTACGTCGCCAGCGGTTAGCGTTTGGGATTAGCCGCGCAGGGCGGCGACTTCCAGCCGGGCCAGTTCGCTGCGGCGCCGCCGGCTGACAGGAATCGTTGCGCCATTTCGCAGCTCAATCGTTGTCTCGCTGCCGGTGCCCGCGCGTTTGTGATGTACTGCGACCACAGATCGAACGGGTACGATGTACGATCGGTGCACGCGAACAAATCGCGCGGGGTCAAGTTGCGCGTTCAGTTTGTCGAGCGGCGTGCGCATTTCGTATCGGCGCCCGTCCACGTGCAAAGCGACGTGAACATCATCTGCGGCGAACAGCTCGACATCCTCGACCGACAACACGACGTCACGATTGCCAACCCGCACAACCAGGCGCTCCAGATATTCACCGCCACTTTTCGATATCATTTCGCGATAACGCGTTGAATCTTCGAGCTGCGCCAATCGCTCACGGACGCGTTGCATTGCCGCGCGGAGGCGAGATGCCGTAACTGGTTTGACGAGGTAGTCAGCAGCACCAGTCTCGAATGCGGCGGCTCCCGACTCTTCGTGCGCGGTGACAAACACAACCAGCGGACGCTGTTTGATTTCGCGCGCCAGCTCCAATCCGGAAACTTGCGGCATGCGAATATCCAGCAACACGACATCAACTTCGCGCCGTGACAGCACCTCCGCGGCGTCGATCGCATCGCTGCATTCAGAGATGACCTCGACATCGTCATAATCAACAAGCAGCTGCCGCAGGGCGCGCCGAGCGAGCGGTTCGTCGTCTACGATGAGAAGTCGCATCGTCATGACATCACGCGGCCAACATACGCGCGAGTGGAATGCGCAGTGTCACCAGTGCGCCGCCTCCATGGTCTCCAGCGCTCACGATCAGCGATGCGTCATCTCCGTACATGCTGGCCAAACGCTGCCGAACATTGGCAATGCCAACGCCGCCATTCGCATCTTCGAGTGAATGTCCGTTTGATGCTGATGAACTGTTGCCGATAGCCGCATTCACAGACGTTGAATTTCGGAAGCCAACACCGTCGTCACGAATGATCAACGTCAGTGCGCCATCGTGACTGTCAGCCGAAACTGCGATGGCAATTCCATGCCGACTGTCCATCAGCCCATGTTTGATCGCGTTTTCTACAAAGGGTTGCAGCACAAATGTCGGAACGCGCGCATCAAGCAACGCCGGCGGAATGTCAAACGTCACACGCAGGCGATCGGGAAAACGCAAACGCTCCAGATCGAGATAGTCCCGCGTAAACGCCACTTCGCGCGACAAGGCAACTTCAGCAGCACTTCCCAGTTGCAGTGCTGCGCGCAAGATCGCGCTCAGCGTAGTCAATGCAGCAACGGCGCGCGCGTTATCCGCATCGCGAACCAGCGCCATGATCGCGTTCAAACTGTTGAACAAAAAATGCGGCTGCAATTGCGCGCGGAGCGTGGCTAACTGTGCTTCGCTTAACTGCTGCGCGAGATGGGCGGCCTGGCGCTCGCGTTCACGCGCGAGTTCGCGGCTGGCAATCATGTAGCAAACGCCCAGCACTGCCGCATAGCCAAGTACCGTGAATGGCAACCCGGAGAGAAACCACGAACGCAGTACCGTCAGAAACGATCCGCGCGCGCCTCGCAGCCAGAGACTGGCACCGGCCCAGGTTGCTGCAGCGGACGTCGCAACAAAGAGCCAGCCCAACACGTGAGCGACAATCGAACGCCATTTGACCGGCCGCCCAAGCGGAAACCGCTCGGCCAGGAATGCGATGAGCGGCGTGAGGAGCGCCCACACATACCACCCGGGCGCCTCGCTGGCGAAGGCCCGCCATGTTTCGATTGGCCGCGTTCCGCCACGCATGAACATCACACGGCTCAGTTGCGGCACAAGCGTTCCCAATGTGTTCCGGGTCAGGTGTTGGAAGTTCCACTGTGCGGCATCGGCGACCATCTGCTGGTTATCGCTCTGCAACGCGGCGCAGGCCGGCGTGCTGTTGACCGTGATGTTGTTCGTGGTAATCCAGCCGCCGATCGGAATAGCGAACGTGCTGGAGTTTGCATAAGTTGGCGTCGCACCGGCCAGACTGGCACTGGCGATGAGCATCAGCGGGTCGATGGGTTGGCTGATGATCCAGTCATCCCAACTGGTACCGGTTCCAGTATTACATCCACAGGACATGGAAGCCTCC
>JBDTTO010000652.1:0-2980 GCA_039930585.1 Gemmatimonadaceae bacterium | reverse complement strand
TGGGTGCGGGACGCGCGCGATTGCTGCGACAGCTGTTGACGGAAAGTTTGGTGCTAGCGCTGTTTGGTGGTGTGCTGGGAGTTGCAGTGGCAGTGCTGCTTGTGAAGCTGTTGAGTCGGTTACAGCCGGGAGATATTCCGCGTCTGAGTGGCGCGACTATCAACGGGAACGTGTTGATGTTTGCACTGTGTGTTTCGGTGCTGACGGGATTACTCATCGGGTTGTTTCCTGCGCTGCAACAGTCGCGCACGGGATTGGCTGGCACGATGAATGACAGTTCGCGTGGATCAAGTGAAGGTCGTGGCCGACGACGCACGCGTGCGGTGTTGGTGGGCGTCGAAGTGGCGCTGGCGCTTGTGTTATTGAACGGAGCGGGACTGTTGGGTCGAAGCTTCGCTGCGTTGCAAAACGTCGAGCCAGGATTCAGTGCACCCAACACGATGACGATGTACGTCAGTCTGCCGCGCAGCCGATACGACAGCGCGTACAAGATCGCAAACTTTTACGAGCAGTTGCAGAACCGTCTCGCAGTGTTGCCTGGCGCAACAAAAGTTGGCGCGATTTACCCTTTGCCAATGAGCGGGGAAGGATGGAGTGGTTCGTTCGATGTCGAAGGCGCACCCAAAGATGCAGCGGAAGGCCCGCACGCAGAGTTGGCCGCTGCGATGCCCGGATATTTCGGTGCAATCGGAATTCCTGTTCTCGAAGGGCGGGACTTCACGGCCGATGACAGGCCCGGACACGAGCGCGTGGTCATTGTCGATGAAGAGCTGGCGAAAAAATATTGGCCCAACGAAAGCGCAATCGGGAAGCGCATCAATGTTGATGAGGCCGAGGGCGTTTGGGAAACGATTGTTGGCGTTGTGCGACACACGCGTAGCGCGAAGCCCGACGAACGCGGCGGCCCGCAGCTGTACATGCCGTATCTGCAACATCCGCAAGGAATGATTTATTCAATCGTGCGCAGCAGCGTGCCGCCGTATTCATTGTCCGCCTCACTGCGCGGTGCGGTGCAAGCCATCGATCGTGATCTGCCCGTATCCAAGCTGCAATCGATGGATGATGTGCAAGCCAAAGTTGTTGCTCGCCAGCGGTTCAACATGCTGATGATTGGAATGCTGGCCGTTGTCGCGCTCGTGCTGGCCAGCGTCGGTTTGTACGGTGTGATGTCGTATCTCGTCACGCAGCGGGCGAAGGAAATCGGAATTCGCATGGCACTGGGTGGCCGAGCGCCGCATGTGCGCTGGTTGGTGGTGCGGGAGAGTTTGTGGATTTCGCTGGGCGGTCTCGCGGCCGGCACAGTAGCCACCCTCGCTCTCTCGGGCGTACTGGGCAAAATGTTGTTCGAGGTAAAGGCCACCGATCCCGCGACGTATGCGTCGATTGCGGCGCTGCTGTTGGTTGTAGCGAGCGTCGCTGCGTATGCTCCGGCCAGGCGTGCGACGCGGGTGATGCCGTTGGAGGTGTTGCGCGACAGCTGACGTGATCAGCGTACGCGCATTGGTGCGCCAATTGGTGACTGGTGCGCGTACGCCATGAGATGCATGTCAGTTTTTCGTGGGCAATGTTCTTGGCAGAATCAGAACGGCGTTAACTGGCTTGTACGACTTGTAGCGCCATTGATGAACAAGAATTCTTGTGTCGGGGTTGAGCCAGTCCGGAACTCGCAGTATTCGATCTCCGGGATCGCGTTGCGCGATCCACAGGTATGGCCGGGATTCGTTCGAGGTTCCATGTGCCAACGGAAGATTCGATCCGCCCTGTCTCCGACTGCCGAGGCGCAATGTGTCTCTCATCGCGTTGTAGGCGCCGAGGTATTCAAACTCCGAATCGGGAAGCTTGAGTGTATACCGGATGCCTGTGCTCCAATCCAGATTTTTCGGATAACGTCGGTATTGCCGTTCGATCGTTGCAAATGTCGGGCGTCGGTCAATGTGTAGCTGTTCAACTCCAACAATCTGAGGCAACGTGTCGTAGGACACGTTGCGCACAATCAGTCGGTCTGCGCCCATCGTTGTACCGCTATCCAGATGCGCCGCAAATTCCGACAGTAACGTATCCTGTTGTTCAACCAGAAATCCGTGTAATAACAGTGGTACGCTTTGTTGCCGAAGTCGCGCCATTGTTTCACGGTCGAGCATAATCGTCCATGAAAGCACCACATTGGCCGGCGCGGATGAATAGCGCTGCGAGGCAAACTCTGGTGCGAAATTCAGATCGTTGTGACCCTCGAGGATTCTGGAGGCATCAGGAAGGTCGACAACGGGATCGGTATGAATAAAGATGAATCTTGAGCCGGGCGCTGGTGCGCGTGTGGTCAGTTGAACACGAACGCCTGCTTCGACTAGTTGCGCATTGATGCGTACATCAGGAAGCGCAGCGTTTGCAACTTCATTTGTCGGGCCGAAAAATCGAATTCCTGCCAAATCGCCCGAATCCCACGCGAGCGTCAACAGTGCGATACTCGCTACCAACACCAATTGTTTTGTGCGCTTTCTTCTTACGAGCGACACGTACGCCCAAAGCAACAATGCTGCAGCGAGCCCCAGCCACACATCAGCACGAAGTCCGGGGGTTGACGATGCAATTGCAGTAAGCCACGCGCCCAACATGTACTTCGAGTAGAACGCCCCACGAAGTATCAGAAATCCGAAGAATGCATAAATGAATGTTCGAAGATCTGGCACGACGCAGGCAACCAATGCGGCGAGCAGAACGAGTGACGATCCAACGTAGGCGACGGTCGTCACGCTGTGCAGTGAAGCACCGAGCACCAGCCCCATCGAGCGAATTGAAAGTGTTTGCTGAATCACCATCACAAGGGGAACAATCGGCACGGTGAACAGGAGTTTCGCGAGGCCGAGTGCAAGTGGCGATGCCGGTTGTGAACGCCAGAACGCGTCAACTCGTGTCGGTGAATCAAACAGCACGAGTTGCGCGGGCAGAATCATGACAACCAGGTAGTAGAGCAACACTAAGG
>JBDTTO010000651.1:0-2983 GCA_039930585.1 Gemmatimonadaceae bacterium | reverse complement strand
CCCGAAGCTCCTGAGCCGCTCGATCACCGTCGGAACCTCCGCATCCTCTGCGAAGCCATGGCGGGCAACCACGCGAAACATTTCCGGTGCCAGCAGATCCACGTGAACGCGCTCGGTCTCCGACACGTAGGCGGTCGCTTCCGTAATGAGTTCGAGAAACACCACACGTTCATGCAGCACCTTGTTGTGCCGAAGGTTCTGCAGCAGGGCATGGGGTGCCACATCGGTGGTGCGGACCAGGTACACGGCCGTGCCAGGAACCCGAATCGGGGGCTTGGTTTCGAGCTCCTGAAACAGCTGCGGGAGCGTCGTCGTGCGTTCGGCAATGCGCTCCGCGAGGATGCGACGCCCCGTACTCCATGTGGTCATGACCGTGAACACCCCGGCGGCGATCACGAGCGGGAACCAGCCGCCACTCGGGATCTTCAGCAGGCTGGCACTCCAAAAGCCCAGATCCACCACGAGAAACACCGATGCCAACGCGAACACCGCCGGCAGGCTCCACTGCCAACGCGCCCGGGCCACCACGGAAAACAGAATCGTGGTGAACACCATGTCAGTCGTGACCGCCACGCCATACGCGGCCGCAAGGTTGCTGGAAGAACGGAATCCGATGACAAGGCCAATGCCAGCGAACATCAGCAGCCAGTTAAGGCCGGGGATATAGATCTGGCCGGCCTGCGTTCGAGATGTGTGCTTGATGTACATGCGCGGCAGGTACCCGAGCTGCACTGCCTGTCGAGTCAGCGAAAATGCACCCGAAATGACGGCCTGAGACGCAATCACCGTGGCGAGCGTGGTCAGCACAACAAGCGGCATCGTCGCCCAATCAGGCGCGAGGTGGAAGAAAGGATGCTCGGCAGCCGATGGATCGCGGAGCACGAGAGCGCCCTGGCCGAAGTAGTTGAGCAGCAGTGCCGGAAGCACGAAACCAAACCACGAGAGTCGAATGGGCTTCACGCCGAAGTGTCCCATGTCGGCGTACAGCGCCTCTCCACCCGTCACGACGAGAAACACAGATCCCAGAACAACGAAGCCCTGCCATCCATTGTCAATGAAGAAACGCACCGCGAAGACGGGGTTGATCGCTTGCAGCACAGACGGATTCTGCACGAGCTGCACCCCGCCCAGCACGCCGAGCGTGGCAAACCAAAAGAGCATCACGGGGCCGAAGATCGAACCAATGCGCGCCGTGCCTCGACTCTGTACCGCGAAAATCCCCACGAGGATTGTGATGGTGATCGGGATGACGTAGGGGTCGAACACAGGTGTCACTACCTGTAGTCCCTCTACGGCGCTCAACACGGAGATTGCCGGCGTGATCATGCTGTCGCCGTATAGCAGCGATGCGCCGAACAATCCCACCAGAACCAGAATGCGATGCCGGCGCCGCGCGACCGGAGAGACGGGCGTGACGAGCGCCGTCAGTGCGATCATTCCACCCTCGCCACAGTTGTCCGCCCGCATCACGAAGACGAGATACTTGATCGAGATGACAATGATCAGCGCCCAGAAGATGAGCGAGAGCAATCCCAGCACGTTTGTCGCTGTCGCCGCCACGCCGTGCGCGCCGTGCAGCGATTCCCTGAGTGCGTAGATGGGGCTCGTGCCAATGTCGCCATACACGACGCCGAGGGCGGCGAGCGACAGCGACGCGAGTGGTCCCGCGCTGTGTGCTGGTGCATGTCCCGCTGTATGAACGGGAATGCTCGCACTTTGATCTGAAGGATTTGTTTCGGGCGTGCGCGGTGTCGTCATTTTGCTGTGTGCGGGTGGCACAGAAACGAGGGGCAGTGCTAACGACGAATCAGGTCGCTCATGCCAACTGCTACTTCATGCGCGGATCCGGCTTGACCATAAAACTCTGCGAATACGTTTTGCCGTTTGCCGTGAGCTTCACGTTGAACGCTCCGGTCAGTGGTTCGCCGCCATCGCGACGCGGCGCTCCGTCAACGCCTGGTGCACCGGCCGTAATTGGCGCAATCGGATTCCAAACGGCGCGGTGTATTCCGGCCGCTGCCGAAAACGAATCGGGAGCGTTGCGCCAGAGTGGCGATGTATTGGGAATGCCACCACCAGCACTACCGCGTCCACCACGCGCAGTTCCCGTTTGCGCCGCGGGATTGCTTGAGAATGTTTGCAACACGCGCCCGCTTGCATCGCTCACTTCAATCGTGATTGGCGTCGTTGATGCTGACTTGAGATAGTAGTCAATAAAAACACCGTTGGGAGGATTTTCCGACTGCGGTTCATCTTTTTGCAACGGTGTACCGTTGTCGTCACCCTGTGTGAAGTTGGTGGCATCGGCGGGCTTGAACAGAAACGCATCACTGTTGAGCACTGTGTCGTTCAACTGGCGAAGCACACTGATGTCATCAATGACCCAAATGCCGCGACCGTGCGTGCCGACAATGAGATCGTTGTCGTAAATCTGAAAATCGCGTACAGAAGTCACGGGCAAATTGAGTTGCAGCGCTTGCCACGTTTCGCCGTCGTCAAGCGAAACAAACGCGCCGCGTTCGGTGCCCGCTACCAGCAATCCGCGTCGCACCACGTCTTCTTTTACAACGTGTACGTAAACGCCCGCCGGCAAACCGGTCGTAATTTTTTGCCAACTCTTGCCCGCGTCGCGCGTGCGATAGATATACGGATCAAAGTCCTGCAGTTGATGACGATCGACACTCGCGTAGGCCGAGTTCGCGTCAAAGTGCGATGCTTCGATGGTGGTGATGCGACTCCACGGCGTGACTTGTGATGGCGTCACGTTTTGCCACGTCGTTCCATCATCGGCCGTAACGTGAATGAGCCCGTCATCGGTGCCCAACCAAATGAGCGGTGCGCGAATTGGCGATGGTGATACGGTGTAGATCACGCCGCGTTTACCGTTGCGATCAACTTGTGCGGCCGCGGTGGCGTCGAGTGTTGCAGGTGGCGGACCTTCCGGACGCGTGAGATCGGCACTGATTTGTTTCCACGTTTTTGC
>JBDTTO010000650.1:0-2983 GCA_039930585.1 Gemmatimonadaceae bacterium | reverse complement strand
GCCACCAATGCAACGCGCGCGCCTGGTGCGAGCGCATCGGGTTCGACCAGACCAATGGAATTTGTGGATTCAGGCTTCATCAACGGAACGTATTGGAGGGCTTCGAGTGCAGCAACACAATTGTCGGATAACCTGTCCCGAGCGGCCCCCCACAGCGTCAACGGGCAATAAGATTCGCCATGCCCAGTGCACGCGAATTTTTGATCGGTTTGCTGTTGTCTTCGCCTTGGTTGCTGTTTCCGATGGTGGCGGTTCGGAGACAGCAGCGCTCGGTGTCGCTCGATGATTATGACAAGAAATCGGACGTGCCGAACCCGGAGCGAGTGTCGATTGTGCTGCCGGCTCGCAATGAGGCCGAGCATATCGTTGCGTGCCTGGAGACACTGCGCGCGACTACGTGGCCAAATGTCGAAATAGTTGTCGTCAACGATCACTCAACCGACGGAACCGGCGATCTCGCGCGAGCCGTCGCACAAAACGACCCCCGCCTTACCGTAATTGACGCGCCGGATTTGCCATCGGGATGGTTTGGGAAGCAGTGGGCGTGTCACTGTGGTATGCAACACACTACAGGTTCGCTGCTGCTGTTTACCGACGCGGATACGCGCCATGCACCGGATCTCGTCGCTCGACTCGTACATGCGCGCGAAAGTCGGCATGCCGATCTCATGTCGGTGGCCGGAGCGCAGGCGATGCTTTCGTTTTGGGAACGTGCGATTCAACCAGCGGTTTTCGCGATACTGTTGGCGCGTTATGGCGGGACCGTTGAAATCGAAAACGCGCGTCGTTCGGTTGATGTGATCGCAAATGGTCAATGTTTTCTGATCACACGGGCGGCTTACAACACAATTGGCGGTCACGAAAGTGTGAAGGACACTGTGGCCGAAGACCTGATGATTGGGCAACGCGTGCGTGCGGCAGGTCTCAAGGTCTCGCTGGTCATTGGCACCGAACAACTCTCTACACGCATGTATGACGGGTTTGGTACGATTGTGCGTGGCTGGATGAAAAACGTTTACGCCGGTGGTCGACTTTCAATGCCCGGTGGATTGATTGGTCGAATCATTTTTCCATTCATACTTGTAGGCGGACCGCTGTTTATTGTCGCACCATTTATTGCAGCGATAATTCTATTGGTGGCAGCTGCGTTTCACATTACGGCGGCTCCGGCGATCATCATCTGGAGCGTGATTTCAACAATCGCACTTCTCTGGTTTCTGGGCGCCATCAACGCGTTCGCGAAAACCGAAAAATGGCGGGTTGTATTCGTGCCAATCGGGATGATTGTCTTCGCAGGCATTTGTGCGGCTGCAGTAATTCGCGGCAGCAGTGTCGAATGGAAAGGACGTACATATCGCGCTTCCTGATTCGAAGACAACAACAGAACCACCACCACAGCAAAACAACAGAACAACAAGAGCAGAACAATAACAGCTGAACAACAACAGCTGAACAAGAACAGCAGAACAACAGCTGAACAACAACTACTACTACCACCACAGAACAGCAACAACAAAGACCACGACACGCGATAACGAGCAACGCTTCAGTTAACTTGTCAGCTCGATCGCGCGCTTGATGTAAAGTTCGCGCAAACGCCGAGTGATGACGCCAGGCTCGCCATTGCCAATGGGCTTTCCGTCCATTGAAATAACCGGCAACACAAAATTGGTCGCACTACTGAGAAAAAGTTCGTCCGCCGCCAATGCTTCGGCTACTGTGAAACCACGCTCCTGCACGGCCACGCCGGCGGCTTCGGCAATGTCCAGAATCATGTGGCGAGTAACGCCAGCGAGAATCGTGTTGGTGAGTGGCTGCGTAACGACCGTGTTTTTGTGCACCATGAACGCATTGCTCGAACCGCCTTCGGTAATCACGCCATCCTGATGCATGAACGCTTCGAAGACGCCTTGTTCACGTGCGTATTGCTTGGCCAGTACCGGCGCCATCAACGAAATACATTTGATATCCCGGCGGGCCCATCGAATATCCGGCGTGGAAACTACCTGGACACCTTTCACATTTGGATCGTTGAGCAGCGGTTTGCTGCGCGCGTAAGCAAACGCCGTCGGCGGTGTGTTGGCGGGAAATGCGAAATCGCGCTCGGCCGCACCTCGCGTGACTTGCACGTAAATCAATCCTTCGGTTACGCCCGAGTGTTGCAGCATTCCGCGCATCATCTCCGTCCACTCGGCAACGGAGTACGGATTCGCGAGTGAAATTGCCGAGCACGAACGGTCGAGCCGAGCGAGATGAAAATCGGCATCAAGCAGTCGCCCGTTCAGCACGGTTGCAACATCATACACCCCGTCGCCAAACAGCAGGCCGCGATCGAAGATCGAAACTTTGGCTTCGCTCTCGGGCATGAACTGCCCATTTAACCACGCGGTGCGATTGCTCACGTACGTACTCCCGGAATGTTGTGGCGCTGATATCGCGTCAACGAGGTGTCGACGACCGCGATACTGTGCGCCATTGCAAAATAGTTTGGTGACGGTGCGCGGGCGCGCGCATGCCAGCATTGGGCGTGCTCACCATACGCGCTGCCACGACCTTGCTCGCTCAAGCCGATTCGCTTGACGCGCTCAACAACTTAGCTCACAAGCTGGGCTTTGAAACACCCATGCTGCACGTCACCGCCGACGCCTTGCAGTCGCTGGGGATCGCCGAATGGGTGACGGAGGCCCGATTGTCTCCGGGAGTTGGCGCGCTGCGGTTGGTTGCCGCGCAACTCATTCCCGACTCCCCCCACAACGCCCGCGACCTCACTCGGCAAATCTGTCAGGCGATTACCCGAAATGCGCCGACGCGACTTTGGTGTGTTGCGACGCTGGACGCCAGCGGTAACGCGCTGTGCATCGCCTGCGTGGCCTCGCATCCAAACGGACCGCGAGTCGCAGCACTGCGCATTGACCGACAGCACGTAGTGGATTCGGACGCGGACACGTTGCGCGCTCTTGCCAGTGTGCCCGCGGACCACGAC
>JBDTTO010000649.1:0-2990 GCA_039930585.1 Gemmatimonadaceae bacterium | reverse complement strand
AAATAAGCTGAATAGCGAACAGCAACTGACCAACTGCCTTTCGGACACTACGGACGGGACGGACTGGGCGGACAGCTGGTGTACGAGCCGTCGATCGCGGAGGGGAACCAGTTCGTCATTTTTTGATGCAAGCGTCAGCTGGAGTAATACGCCGCATTCTCCTCGATGTAGCCCTTCGTCAGGTCGCAACCAAACGCACGCGCATATCCGTCGCCAACGCCCAGTGAGATTTCCAGGTCGACTTCTTTCCGCGACAGCGTTTCGCGAACAACCGCATCATCGAATTCGAGCCGCTCGCCGCGCGCAACAACCTGGAAACCGTTAATCGACGCGTTGGTCTTGAGCGGTTCGATCGTGCAATCAAAACATTTGCCAACGGCCATCAACAGGCGTCCGACGTTGGGATCGGCGCCGTGCACCATCGTCTTGATGAGTGGCGAGTTCACAATTGTTTTTGCAACCGTGCGCGCTTCGGTTTCGTTCAAGGCATTCGTGACTGTCACGCGAATGAGACGCGTGGCGCCCTCACCATCGCGTGCCAGCGTTTCCGTCATGCGAATGCAACCGGCGCGCAACACTTCGAGAAACTCTGCTTCATCAACCGTGCCGGCCAGTCCATTCGCAAGAATTGCGCAAGTGTCGGACGTGCTCGTGTCGGTATCCACCGACAACATGTTGAACGAAGGCGACACCGCTGCACGCAACAAACGGTCAAGTGTCGCGGCGTCAAACTTCGCGTCGGTAAAAATGTAAGAGAGCATCGTGGCCATGTTCGGTTCGATCATGCCAGAACCTTTTGCCACCCACGTGATTGTCACGCCGCTCGCGCCAACACTTGCCGAAATGGCTTTTGGAAAAGTGTCCGTCGTCATGATGCCTTCCGCGCCGACCATCGGATCCAACTGCAACTCGGCCGCGATGCCAACAATGCCGGCTTCGATCTTTTCGATTGGAAGCGGAACGCCAATCACGCCCGTCGAACTGACGAGCACGTGATTTGGTGATGTGCCAAGTTCAGCGGCTGCGGCATTCGCCATGCGTTTGGCGTTTTCAATTCCGCGCAAACCGGTTGCAACGTTACTGACCTTGCTGTTCGCGATAATTGCGCGGAGGGATCCACCGCGAATCGTCTCGCGACCAAGGATGACCGGTGCGCCCGGAAAATGATTGCGTGTGAACACAGCGGCGGCAGCGGCATCCACGTCGCTGGCAAACAGTGTCAGATCTTTCGCCGAGGGCTTGAGGCCAACGTTGCGACTGGCGCAACGAAAGCCGCGCGGAAACACCGGAGTGTCGTGAAACATCTTGGGGATTCGTGAGGACGGCGGAGGGAACTTCGTTTTGAGCCAATGGCATTCTGAACGGACCGCCAAATGGGATGGGAATTTTAATACGCACACCAGTCCGACACAGGGTTTTGGGTTACCCAATGGTTTATGCAATGGGGCGTGGCCGTAGCGGGTCGACCTCAAACCGGCCGTTCGGGTATCAGGACGAACGGCTGATCCCTCCCCAAGCGCGAACTGGCGCTGCCGGAGGCATATTTCGGCCCACGCCCCTGATTAGTGCGCGACGGGTCCCACGCGCTCCGGCGAATTTCGTTCTCTCATCCTTTCTGACATGCGTTTTACGCTGCATTCCAACCGCGTGCTTCCTCGACTGTTTGCCGGCACACTACTGGCAACCGTGGCGCCACTTGCTGCACTCCACGCTCAAGGTGCACCACAGGGTGTGCAACCACAGCGTTCGGTGGCGGACACGTCAATTTTTGCGCCGATGATCTTGCCAACGGCAAACTCGTTTCGCGCAGGCAGTGGAGCGCCCGGTGCGCACTACTGGCAGAATCGCGCCGACTACACGCTGGCCGCGACTGTCGATACGGCGACGCACACGCTCAAGGGAGAGTTGGTGCTCAAGTACACCAACAATTCTCCCGACACGCTGCACTATATCTGGCTGCAAACCGAGCAGAACGCGTTCAAGAACAACTCGCTCAACTCCTTCATCTTCCCGCAGGATTCGCGCTTCGGCGCACGCGGATTTGAGGGCGGCGACGTGTTTGAACGCCTGGAACAGCTGAGGGGTGCTGCCGCTTCACCAAAGCGCACAAAACTCAATACGCGCAACAACGAAACCGTCACGCGCGTTGATCTCGCTGAACCACTCGCACCAGGAAAAACTGCGACGCTGGATATGGCGTGGCATTTTCTGATTCCGGAACACGGCGCCGATCGCATGGGTCGTGACGGTGCGTTGTACGAACTCGCGCAGTGGTATCCACGCGTTTCCGTGTACGACGATGTTCGCGGCTGGAATACGGAACCGTACCTTGGCCAGGGAGAATTTTATCTCGATTACGGTGATTACAATCTCTCCGTAACGGTGCCCGCTGGTTACATCGTTGCGGCAACGGGCGCACTGCTGAATGCTGCCGAAGTTTTGCCGGCCGCGCAGGTGGCGCGTTTGGCGAAGGCGGCAAAGTCCGACACTGTCATTCGCATCATCACTGAGCCCGAGCTTACGTCGGGCGCGGCGCGCTCGAAAAAGACGGGCATGCTCACGTGGAAGTTTGCGTCGAAGAATGTGCGCGACGCGGTATTCGCCGCATCGCCGGATTATCAGTGGGATGCGTCGAGCTACAAGGGCTCACTGGCGATGGCGTACTATCGCCCGTCTGCTGCGGTTAACTGGCATGACGCCGCCGATCAGTCACGCATGAGCATTCAGGAATACTCCGAGCGGTGGTTCCAATACCCGTGGCCGCACATCTCGGCGGTGGAAGGCCCGATCAGTGGCATGGAGTATCCCATGATCGCGATGGAGAACAAAAGCCAGGACAAGTACGACCTGTACAACGTTGTCACGCACGAAATCGGGCACATGTGGTTTCCGATGATTGTCGGCAGCAACGAACGCATGTACATGTGGCAGGACGAAGGGTTCAACACCTTCATCAACTTGTTCTCGGAAGCGCGTCGTTATCCCGAGAA
>JBDTTO010000648.1:0-2990 GCA_039930585.1 Gemmatimonadaceae bacterium | reverse complement strand
TACAAAGCGCAGCTGAAGGGGCATACGGAAAGGGAATATCATCCGGGGAAGTGAAAGGTTGCTGCCTGCATTGAGTTATCTCATCGACGAATACACCCGGATGCAACACGAAATCTGCCGCATGGCGATGAGCACATTTGCCTGACGAGTTAAGAAACGCCCTGCAGGCGGCTCTCGGTGCGGCGTACCATGTCGAGCGTGAGCTTGGTGGCGGCGGCATGTCACGCGTCTTTCTTGCCACCGAGCTTGCGTTCAATCGACACGTTGTCATCAAGGTCTTGCCGAGTGACCGAGGCGACTTGAGTATCGAGCGATTCAAGCTCGAGATCGCGACAGCGGCCAAGCTCCAGCATCCGCACATCGTTCCGCTGCTGAGCGCCGGCGAGTTGAATAGCACGCCGTATTTCATCATGCCGTATGTCAGCGGTGAATCGCTGCGAAGCCGACTGGCCGAGGGGAGTGCGTTGACGGTTTCGGAGGCGACGCGAATCCTGCGCGATGTTACAACAGCGCTCGCGTTCGCCCACAAGCACGAAGTTGTCCATCGCGATATCAAACCGGACAATGTGCTGCTGTCCGACGGATCGGCCGTCGTCACGGATTTCGGCATCGCGAAGGCGCTCACTGCTGCGACAGGCACACATGCGAGCGCTCTGACGTCCGTGGGCATGGCGCTTGGCACTCCCGCGTACATGGCGCCGGAGCAAGCCAGTGCGGATCCGTCCGTCGATCATCGCGCGGATCTGTATGCGTTCGGGTGCATGGCCTACGAAATGTTCACCGGAAGCACTCCATTCGGCGCACGTCCGCCGGCACAACTGTTCGCGGCGCATCTCACGGAATCTCCGGTCTCACTCGCGTCCAAGAGACCCGACGTGCCCGTCGCGCTCACGACGCTCATCATGCGGTGCCTGGAAAAACTTCCCGCCGACCGGCCGGAATCTGCTGGCGACGTGTTGCGCGCGCTCGATGCAGTCCAGTCATCCGATGCCAACACGCGCTCACTTCAGAGTGCTCATACAAACACACGATGGCTTGCAGCGTTCGGCGTCGTCCTGGTGTTGGCCGCTGGCGCTATTGGATTCGCAATGCGGTCGAACCGAAGCGTGGCTTCAGGTGTTGATCGTTCGGTTGCCGTACTTCCCTTCGAGAACGCGGGTCGCGACTCCACGCAGGAATACTTCGCCGACGGCCTCACTGAAGACCTGATCAGTCGTCTCGCTACAACGGGTCTCCGCGTCTCGGGACGCAACTCCGTGTTCACCTTCAAGGGCCTACACCCAACCGCACGTGCTGTCGGCGTTGCGCTCGGCGTCGGTACCGTGCTCACGGGCAACGTGCGCAGACTTGGCGAGAAGTTGCGTGTCAGCGTCGAGCTGGCAGACGCGAAGGCCGACTCGGTGCTGTGGACATTCAACACGGAACGGCAAACCAGCGATGTTTTCGCGGTCCAGCGTGAGATTGTTGACTCAATCCTCACGCACTTTCACATCGCCAGCACTCGTGCGCGGGTCGATGAGACCAGGAGCACCGTAGCGCATGACCACTATCTGCAGGGGAGATTTCTCGCCGTGAAGGGCACACGCGAGTCGCTCTACGGGTCACTGAAGGAGTTCGATCTTGCGCTCGCGGCTGATCCGCAATTCGCGCGTGCGTACACGGGCATCGCTTACAGCTGGGGATGGTTGTCCGACGGTTATCTCCCGCCAACCGAGGCGATTCCCAAGGCTACGGCAGCGGTGCGTCAGGCGCTGAGTCTCGATAGTACGTTAGCCGAGGCGTGGAGCGCCGCCGCGAACATCAACGTCCAGTTCGACTGGGACTGGCCCCGTGCGCGGCGCGAGGTCGATCAAGCGCTTGCGCTCAATCCCAATGATGCCGATGCCAGGCTTGCCGAGTCGTACGTGTGGATTGCGCGAGGCGATCGTGCGCAAGCGATGAAGTCGATCGATCGTGGTCTGCAAAACGATCCTCTGTCGTCGCCGATGGCATTGCAACGGATGTTCCACCTCACCTGGAGCGAGCACCCCGACTCTGCAGTGCGCTTCTACGAAACATCGGCGTTGAGCACGTCCAACTTCGAGTACGGCGATTCGTTTCTGGGCTTCGCGCAAATGAAACTCAATCAGACAGCAAAGGCCGAGAGCACCTTCAAACGCGCCGAGCTTATTCTGGGCCACCGTGCCCCAGGTCTCGGGGTGCTTTATGCGCGCACTGGCCAGCGCGCCGCGGCACTCGCGTTGCTTCAGGAAATCGACGCAGGGTGGCCCGCCACTTACATCCCTCCCGAGTTGGTCGCGCAGATCCCCGCTGCGCTCGGCGATACCGCGGTGATGTATCGTTGGCTCGAGCGCGGCGTTGGCGTTCGCTCTGCGTGGGCAACGTTGCTGGGTGTGTGGGATCCGGTACTGTCGTCACACCGCAACGAGCCGCATTACCAGAATATCATGCGTCGCGTTGGCGTTACTGGGCCGTGATCAAACCGTCGGTACCCACCCCGCTTCATACGTGCGCGACCACAACTTCATCGCATCCACATCACCAAGAATCTTTCCGGACTTCGGATCGATTTTGAGTTTGCGACCTGTTTGTTGCGCAATGGTGCCGAGGTGACAGAGCATTCCTGTTTTCGCACCGTCTTCGATCGGAAGATTGAGCTTTGCGCTTGTGCGAATTGAATCGAGAAAATTCTGCATGTGTAACGCGGTGAGCGCGTCGTCACCGGTGGTGTTGAGTGCGTCGCCTTTTTGCGCGACCGACGACTCTTTCATCACCTTGTCTTTGAGATCAAGAAACTGGTAACCATCCTGGTCGATGATCAGGCTGCCGGCAGTGCCAAGTATTGCAGTACCGCGGGCGCGACCATACATCTTCGCGCCGTTGCAACTCTGGCCGTGCCAGATAATCATCTTGTTGCCTTCGAATTCCCACGTCGCTTCCTGCGTGTCGGGGAATTGCCAATCGTCATCGAAATGGAAACGACCGCCGTT
>JBDTTO010000647.1:0-2996 GCA_039930585.1 Gemmatimonadaceae bacterium | reverse complement strand
AAACACTGTAGCGCCCGAAAGTATCGGCAATACCGCGTCGCTCGTGAGCGCTGCCGTCCGGTTGCGTCCACCGTGCAACGACCACAGCGCCGATCATCGAGTCTTGCTCTGCCGCGGCCGCGCTGCTGATTTGTCTCAACGGCGCTGACGTCATTGCGCCGCCTGCGATATTCAGTACGCCGTACACGCCGCGCGCTGTCGGATACGCATCACAACTCGCGGCAAAGGCGTTTAGTGGCGACGTCGTGATGCGCAGCGTCGTACGTGAATCCGACCGCACCGTGGTGATGTATCTCTCTGGTTCAACGCTGGCATCTTCGCGATCCGTATGAAACAAAGCAACGTCATAAGTACCGGCCGGCAATTGCTCGACGTGCGCGGCACCGTCGCTACTTGAACGCACGTTCGTGTCGGCCGAGACAATAGTTGGCGACAACACATTTCGTCCATCGGCGTTGCTTTCCATCAACGCTGCTGCCGAGTCGATACGCTGTCGCAGTCGAATAAGTCCGTTTTGAAACGGCTGGCCAGGCACTCGCGGTGTAGTAAGGATATCGACACCACCTGGAACGAAGCGACCAAGAAATGACTGGAACGTCACGAGCCTGGGTTCGTCGGTTGTACTGACCTTCGTTACTGGGAGATTGTTAGATCGTACGGTTGCGGCGGCAACTTCGATCAACGTCACAATCAATGACTGTCGGTCTTGAGCGAGATCAGTCTGAGGCATGCGCAACAGCCAACCCGTTGCCGCCCAGGTGCCGTTCGGCAACTTTCCGAAATAAACCTCACCACCAGCTTTGCCTTTACCACGCACGGTCGGTGGCAGGTGCGCGTCGATGTACCAGAATTCGAGCGAGTGCGGTGTGCCCGATTGCGCATCAGCCCACAGCGTACCGGCAATTTCTGTCTGTGTGCGCCGAGGCGCAGGTGTAAATGAAAGTCCAATCAGTCCAGTATGCGCGACAGAATCCGCGACGAGCTGAAAACAATGTTCGGCAAGAAATGCGTCCGTGGCAATGACGTGTTCGTTTGGTGCAACGTACACACCGGCGCCATCGTCGTGACGTACGTACCCGTTTGCCGAAATATCTTCGATTGGAAACGTGCCAAACGAGTTGGTAAACCCGGCGCGTTGTGGCAGCACTGTGTGTCGAAGGATCGCGCCATCGCGCGGAGACACGCGTGTAATGGACTGTTGTAGCCGCGAAATTGTAGAGTCGCGGCGTTCATCGCGAAGCGCCGCTTCTGAAATTTGCAGCCCGGTGCGCATCTGCTCCCAGACATCGGCGAGGCGCGCCGCGTCACCTCCGCTCCTACTGCTCAAGTCGCACTGCGATTTTTCGGCAACACGAACGGTGGGAAGCGCAATTCGCGCCGCCGACACACGCGCTTCAAATCGCACGGTCTCGCCAATGCCAACCGATACGGGAGAGCTCACGGATGGCAGAAATCCAATACGTCTGACTCGAATGCGAAACGTTCCCGCATCTGGCAATTGGATCAGTCGCGACCCGTCGGCCAACGTAACGGTAGACGAAACGACCGAACCATTTTCGCGGAGCACATCAAGGAGCACGTTGGGCAACACAGTTTCGGTGTTCGCGTCTCGCGCGACTACCCGAAGTGTCTGGGCGGAAGCGATAGTCGCCGAAAGCGCCGACATTACACCGACAAAAATCGCAAGCGTCTTGCGTTGCATGGATTTGCGCGCTCAGGTTCGCACTCTATTGGCAGCGATTGCGTCCGAATGTACGGCTTCAATTCTCACTGAGCAAGAATACCGCTGGCAACTTCGCGGTCGTAATCAAAGGCTAATGCTGACATCATGCTGTAGTAACGCTCACCCCACTCTGAACAACTCCAGCGCGCGCGCATACCCCGTCTCCAGTGCGCGCTTGATGCCCGCGTGTTTTGGCTGCGACAGTAATTCATCGGCGGCCAACAGCCGTTCGGCCTCAACCATTGCCTTTTCATTTAGCGCTTCATCGCGCAGAATATCCGCGAAACGAAAAGCGGGCAGTCCATGTTGCTTCGCACCAAAGAGATCACCCATGCCGCGCAACTCCAGATCGGCACGCGCAATTTCGAAGCCGTCTTCGGTGGCAACAAACGTGTTGAGTCGCTCGGCTGACTCGACACCAACATCGCCAAGTAAAATGCAATACGACTGCTCCGCACCGCGCCCAACGCGACCGCGCAACTGATGTAGCTGCGAGAGGCCAAAGCGCTCGGGATGTTCAATGATCATCAGCGTCGCGTTCGGCACGTCGATGCCAACTTCAATGACCGTCGTTGCAACCAACACGTGAATCTCGCCATCACGAAATGCGCGCATCGTCGCATCTCGCTCCGCAACTGGCAACTTGCCGTGCAACAGCGCAACCTTGCGCGAGCTCAACGGACCGGCGGTAAGTTGCTCGAACATTGTCGTTGCCGCTTTGAGATCAGTCTTTTCTGATTCCTCGATGACCGGATACACGATGTACGCCTGACGCCCGGCATCAAGCTGCGCGTTCAAAAACTGCATCACCTTTGCGCGCCCTGTTTCCGCACGCATCGATGTCGAAATTGGTTTACGCCCCGGCGGGCGCTCGTCAAGAATGGTTACATCAAGATCACCGTACAACGTCAACGCCAGCGAACGGGGAATTGGCGTTGCACTCATCAGCAACACGTCGGGCGACTGCCCTTTCGCACTGAGTGATTTGCGTTGTTCTACGCCGAAACGATGTTGCTCGTCAACAATAACGAGTCCGAGTTTGCGGAACTCCACCGACTCCTGCATGAGCGCATGTGTGCCGATGGCAAGTAACGGCTCATCCTGTGTGAGGCGTGCCAACGCAGCGCGTTTGTCTTTCGCGCCCAGTCGGCCGGTCAGCAACACCGGCTCAATATTCAGCGACGACAACATCCGCCCTATGGACGTTGCATGCTGCTGGGCCAACAGCTCCGTTGGTGCCATGAGCGCTGCTTGATATCCGTTTTCCATCGCC
>JBDTTO010000646.1:0-2999 GCA_039930585.1 Gemmatimonadaceae bacterium | reverse complement strand
TCTGGCCCGACCGGCCGCGCGAAAGGCAACCCGCGACTCCGAGGATGAGCGGCGCCGTTATTACGCGATCACGGCATTGGGGGCGCGTGTTGCCGCCGCCGAAGCGGAACGCATGGCTCGATTGGTGGCCACCGCACGCTCGGCACGTTTGTTACCGATGCCGGCCGTGTAATGAAGGCCGGTCAGTTTCTGGAGCGCGCATGTCGCCGCATGTATCGCGCGTTGCTGCACAGTTATCCGCCGCATTTTCGCGATGCGTACGGACAGGAAATGGAAGAAACGTTTGTTGACCAGCTTCGCGAAGCGCGTCTGGACGGAGTCATTGCGTCAGGCGTACTGCTGCTGACGTCAACCGCCGACTGCATATCAAATGGATGGCGAGAGCGAATCGCGCCACAGCCCAAGGGGTCCCGCATGTTTCACTGGATGGATGTTCGCTACGCGTTTCGCCTACTGCGTCGCAGCCCGATGTTTTCGTTGCTCACCGTGCTGGTATTGAGTGGCGGATTAGGACTCGCGATTTTCACATTTTCGTTTCTGCACACGGCGATGCTCAAGCCGTTGCCGGTGCCGAACGGTGATCGCATTGTGAGCATCCGACAAACTCAAGGCACCAACTCAGGGCCATTTGACGCAGCCGATCTCGCCAGCGTTCGATCCGGAACACACACGCTCAGCGAAGTGGGTGCGTATACCTCGCAAGGATTTGTGTTGGGCTCGGACGAACATCCACGCGTGATTGATGCAACCGTTGCTGAATGGACTGTGTTCGGATTTACCCGCACGCGTGCGGCATTGGGGCGCACATTCACGCGTGAGGACGCGATCACTGGTGCCGAGCCCGTGATCGTGCTGAGCTATCGGCTGTGGCGCGCGGCATTCGGTGCTGATTCAAGCATTGTTGGTCGCACCGTGCCGATGAACAACGCGAGTACGCGTGTTATCGGTGTTATGCCCGATGGTTACGGTTTTCCGGTCGCGTCCGAAGCGTGGGTGCCGCTCAACAACAACGTCGTTTCGGCTTCGAAATTTGGTGAGACGGAATTGTTTCTATACGGCCGTCTCGCGCCCGGTGTGAATGCCGAACAGGCGCAAACAGAAATCCGTCTGTTGTTTAAGCGTGCACGTGAGCAGGATCGTGCGCAGGCCACCGGCGAGCAGGCGCGCATCATAGGCGAAAGCAACGCAACACGTGACGTTGCGCTGCAGACATTCCCGATGGCACAAATGGGTGACGAAGGACCGCTGATGCTGGCTGTGCTCAACGTGTTGGCTGGGCTGATTTTGTTGCTTGCCTGTATCAACGTGACAAATCTCTTGCTGGCCCGCTCCAACGAACGCGTTCGCGAAACTGCAGTTCGACTGGCATTGGGCGCCTCGCGCGCACGACTTGTCATGCAGAGTATGTGGGAGAGCGTGATCTTGTGCGTCACGGGCGGTGCCATTGCAACAGCAATTGCAGCATGGGGGCTGGACGCCATCAACGCATGGACGAAAGCAAATCTCGAAGGAAACATGGCGTTCTGGTGGGTGTGGGGACTTGATCGTTCCGCCATCATTGCCGCCGGTTTGTTTATCACCGCCACTATCGCGCTGTTGGGAATCGTTGTTTCGGGGCGTGCGACCAGTTTGCAGTTTGTATCCGTGCTGAAAGATGGCAGCGCACGTTCAGGCAGCCGCCGTGAAGGACGGGTTGTGCGCGTACTTGTTGTCACGCAAGTGGCTACGGTTTCGGTACTGATGTTTTTTGGTGTGCTGTCGGGCATTGTTGCGTATCGCGTTGCCAACATCAACGTAGGATATGACACACGTCATCTGCTCAGTACGATTGTTTCGCTCGACGGCGATCAATACGCGAAGGCCGAATCGCGAAATACGATGTTTACATTGACGCGAACGGCACTCGCAGAAGCGCCCTCAATCAGTAACGTGATGTTGCGATCCAATCTCGGCGCAATTGCCGACGAAAGCGGAACGCTGCTAATCAAAGGCGTCGGCGCCGCCACAGACGCAAACAAACCGCACGCATACATTCAGGCACTCGAAGGCGACGTGTCGACAGTTGGCATGATGATGCGCAGTGGCCGAATGTTTGATTCGCGCGACGCATCTGGCGGCGCTCCGGTCGCAATTATCAGTCAGGCATTGGCCGATAGATACTTCGTCGGGGCATCCCCGATTGGCCGACAAATAAAAACGCCCGGGGACAGCGCAGGCGAATGGCGTACGGTAATTGGTGTATCGAGCAACATCGTGTTGGGAGCGCCGTTTAGTCCGACGCGAAGTGCGATTGCCATTTTTGTACCGCTGCAGCAGGTCAGTCCGCGGGCCGTCGAACTGTTATTCAAACATCGGGGCGACCAGCAAACGGCGCAGGCGGCGTTGCATCACACGCTGCACACACTGGACGCACATCTCTTGCCACCAGACGTACAGTCGTTCGATGAAATTCTTCAGAAGACTTCGTTGATCGCAACGTCAACTGCCAAACTGTTTGCGGCGTGTTTCGCGTTTGCGCTGTTGCTCGCGGTCAGCGGCACGTACGGCTTGATGGCGCGAAACATTGGCCAACGCACACGCGAAATTGGTGTGCGTCGCGCACTTGGCGCCAGCGATGCGTCGGTGGTGCGATTGCTGTTGGGGCAGGGCGGCCGCCAGTTGGGAATTGGTGTTGTATTTTCGTTGCCGCTCATGCTGCTGGTCGGACTTGGATTTGGGAAATTCTTTCCGGTTGGTGTCGTTACGACCATTGGGAGCGCCGTGCTGGTCGGCAGCGCCATTGTGCTCGTCGTATTACTGGCCACGTATGTTCCAACGCGACGGGCCGTTGGGGTGGAGTTGCGGGACGCACTCTGGAAGGAGTGACGGGAAACGTCGCGGAACGGTTGGCAGGCATAAATTGGCCTTTCGCCCCGACAACCTTGATGAGGTAGTGGTTTACAGATACGATAGGCGGGTCATCCTGGACGCCTTCGGTCCCACGCCAGATCTGACTGATG
>JBDTTO010000645.1:0-2999 GCA_039930585.1 Gemmatimonadaceae bacterium | reverse complement strand
TCGTGTTGTGGCGTGAGCAATAATCACGGGCTAACGCCACAATTGAAATGCAAAGCTAGTCCGCGCGAATAACTTCGGCCGGATTGTTGCGGGCAGCAGCTCTCGCGGGAATCACGCACGCGAGCGCTGCTGCGATCGTCAGCAGAATTGGCGCGAGTGTAAAAATCACCGGATCATGGGCGTCAACCTGAAACAGCATTGATTGTAACAGACGAGTGAGTGCGAATGCGCCGGCTGTACCGAGTACCACGCTGAGTGCTACGAGGCGAAGACCCTCGGACAGCACCATGTTCACCACACTGCGGCGTGTTGCGCCAAGTGCCAGCCTTATTCCGATCTCGCGCCGACGCTGCTGTACTCCGTACGCAATCACGCCGTACACACCAACCACGGACAACGCCGTTGCAATAACCGCAAAAGATGCCAACAACGTGAGAAAGTAGCGTCGTTCACCCATTGAACGTTCGACAATGGTGCTGAGTGCTTGCGGCCCGTTCATCGGCACTTCGGAGTCCAGCTCTTTGAGTACAGCCTTTGCGCCGGTGAATACGGATGCGATCGGATTAGTGGTGCGCACAACAACGTCGTATTCATCCAACGGCCACTGTTCGTACGTCATGTAAATGTGCGGCGTCTTATCCTGGTCAAGCGCGAGCTGTCGCACATCACCAACCACGCCGATAACTTCGCCGCCATACTTTCGCCCATCCATTCCCCAACCGGTCTGAATGTACTTTCCGACGGGATCTTCATTCGGGAAGAACCGTCGCGCGACTTCGTTGCTGATCAACAATACCTGCGGCGCGTCCAGTCGATCATGCGAGTCAAACTGACGTCCGCGCAGCAGCGGGATTCCCATCGCCGAGAAGTATTCGAGGGACGCTACACGAGCTTGGGCACGAGGTTCGTTGTCCAGCGGCGCAGCGGGCCGCCCACGAACTTCGAACGTGAATCCCATATTCTGTCCGCTCAAGGGCAAGCCGAATGTAATTGCGGCGGCGGTAACTCCTGGAACGCGCGAAATACCGTTTAGCAATGACGCGCTGAAAACACTTTGCTGCTGTGATGTTTCGTATTTGGAACCGGACGGTAAGGCAACGCTGAAAGTCGCAACGTTTTCGGAACGAAAGCCAGGATCAACATCACGCAACAGAGCAAAGCTGCGCAGCAACAATCCCGCGCCGGCCAGCAGTACAATGGCCAGTGCCAGTTCCGCAACGACAAGCGTGCGGCGCGTGCGCGTACTGCCTTTCTGTCCGCGCGCCCCACGACCGGCCGCTCGCAATCGATCATGCAAGTTGACTGTGGCGCCCTGCAATGCCGGAATGATTCCAAACAACGCGCCGGTAAACATGGTGAGCGCGAGCGTAAACGCGAGCACGCGTGCATCGAGCGCAATGCTGTCGATGCGCGGCAGTCCGGCGGGCGCAATGGACACCAGCGCCTTGATACCGATGTAGCCGACCAGAATACCAAGCGTGCCGCCAACCACGGCGAGTAACACACTCTCCGTCATGATTTGTCGCACGATACGCGCGCGTCCGGCGCCCAAGGCGGTTCGCACGGCCAACTCTGCATCTCGCGTCGCGACTCGGCCCAATGTCAAACTTGCGACGTTCGCGCATGCAATCAGCAGGACAAATCCAACGGCGCCGAGTAGCAGCATTAACGGCCCGCGCATGCCGCCAACCAAACTTGCCAGCATGGGCGTGACATTCGTCGTAATGCCAGTATTGCGTTGCGGATACAACTGCGAGAGACGCGTTGCAATCGTGTTCATCTCGACAACGGCCGATTCATAACGGACGCCGTTCGCAAGACGACCAATGACACCAATCCATCGTGCGCCGCGCGACCCCTGTGCCTTGTCGCGATCGGTGAAACGCGTGGTAAACCATACATCCGATTGTTGCGGCCAGCGCATCGCGTCCGGAGCAATGCCAATAATGGTGGTTGGATGTCCATCAAAAATCAGCGTACGGCCAACAACCGTTGAATCACTGCCAAACCGACGGTGCCACGCGCCTTCGCTCAACATCGCAACACGTGGAGCGGCGGGATCGTCTTCGCCTGCTGCAAATCCGCGACCAAACACAGCTGACATTCGCAGCACATCCATCGTGTTCGACGTGATACGCGACTGCGAAAGGCGTTCCGGCTCCCCACTTCCCGTCAGAACAGTTGCGCCAGAAAACCCTGCTGCGAATGCCGAAAACGAGCGCGCCTGTTCACGCCAATCCATGAAGTCTGGCACGGAGACTTCATTATTTCGTCCGTTGCGACCGGACTTGATCGACATGAGCCGATCCGATTCCGCGTACGGTAGCGGTCGCAACACGACGCCGTTCACGACACTGAAGATGGCCGTATTCGCGCCAATACCGAGTGCGAGGGTAATGGCTGCGACGATCGTGTAAGCCGGACTGTGTTTTAATGCGCGCGCTCCGTAGCGCACGTCGGCAAGCAGCGTCTCAATCCACGGCAAACCTCTTCGTTCGCGAACGGCTTCCGTCGCCATGGCAAGTCCACCTGAATCAATCAATGCGTGACGACGAGCTTCTTCGTGCGACATGCCGCGTTGTTCGTATTCCGCGACTTGCATCGACAAATGTGATTCGAATTCTTCGCGCGTGTCGGCATCCGCACTGTCGCTTGCGAACACGCCGCGCATACGTTGCAGCAGCGCGCGCATCTTTCCGTTCAATGACATCTTCATGTTGACGCCTTCGGTTCCGGAAGGAACATGGACATCAATTCGGCAGTGCGCAGCCATTCGCGTGTTTCGCGCGCGAGCTCCTTGCGACCGGCCGAGGTCAGCGAATAGAACTTCGCCCGTCGGTTGTTCTCCGACACACTCCATTCGGCTTTGACAAAGCCTTCCTGTTCGAGCTTGAGGAGGGCGGGATAGAGCGTGCCGTAATTAAGCACGAGTTGATTGCGACTCGTTTCTTCAATGCGTCGGGCAACACCGTAGCCGTGTAACGGTCCCAGCACGTCCA
>JBDTTO010000644.1:0-2999 GCA_039930585.1 Gemmatimonadaceae bacterium | reverse complement strand
CTTCTGCCGGTGACACGTATTTGTTCAAGCTCGTGTCGTCCGGCTGTGTGTACGGCGAGCCATTGTATGGAAAACTCGTGATTGACAGCGTGATCGTTTCGCAAAAACGAATCGTGGTGCGCGCGCTCACGAACCTAAATTGTGGCGGCTACCGCTCGCTTACTGCAGGCCTACCGAAAGACTGAGTTCCCATGCACGACATCCGTCTTCTTCGCGATGATCTGCCACGACTCCGCGAAGGGATGCGGCGGCGTGGTAAACTCACAGAACTTGAACCCGTACTTTCTCGCGCCGAGTCGCTGGAGAAGGAACGTCGTGCGTCGATAACCGAACTCGAAACGCAACAGGCGCGCCGCAACGTTCTCACGCAGGATGTTGCGCGAAAGCGCAAAGCCGGCGAGGACGCGACCGACCTGATCGCCGAAGGACGCACGATTGGCGAAGCGATTGCCGCACTCGAACTGCTCAAAACCGCCGCCGAACAGGCCGTGCAGGGATTGTTGTACGAATTGCCCAACATCACGCGCGACGACGTTCCCGAAGGCGGCGAAGAAGCCAACTCGGTCGTGCGCACCTGGGGCACTCCTCGTCCGGCCGATGCGTCAATTCAACCGCACTGGGACGTTGGGAAGAAGCTTGGACTGCTCGATCTCGAACGTGGTGCAAAAATCGCGGGCTCGGGATTTATCGTCTATCGCAAGGGCGGAGCGCGCCTCGTGCGTGCATTGATGAACTTCATGCTCGACATGCACACCAACGAGCACGATTACGAAGAGTGCTGGGTTCCGCTGGTGGCCAATCGCGCATCAATGACCGGCACAACGCAGCTACCCAAGTTTGCCGAGGACATGTACGACGTGCGGGATGAAGATCTCTTTCTCATTCCAACCGCCGAAGTGCCGCTCACGAACTTGTATCGCGACGAAATTCTTGATGCGGCCGATCTCCCGAAATCGTTCACCGGTTACAGCGCGTGTTTTCGCAAGGAAGCAGGTTCGGCCGGCAAAGATACGCGCGGTCTGCTGCGTGTTCACGAATTTGATAAAGTCGAACTCGTGAAATATTCGGCGCCCGAAACGTCACACGACGAATTGGAGCGCATGACCGCGCACTCCGAAACTGTGCTGCAACGCCTTGGCCTGCCGTATCGCGTGGTGTTACTGGCCGCGGGTGACACCGGCTTCGGCAGCGCGAAAACGTACGATCTCGAAGTGTGGGCACCGGGTGTCGGCAAATGGCTGGAAGTATCGAGCGTCAGTTTGTTCGAAGATTTCCAGGCGCGTCGCGCAAACATTCGCTATCGGCCAGCAGCTGGCGAGAAGCCAAAGTTCGTGCATACGCTTAACGGTTCAGCGCTCGCATTCCCACGCATCATTGCCGCGTTGCTTGAGCACTATCAGCAGCCCGATGGCACCGTTGCGCTGCCTGAGGCGCTGCATTCGTACGTTGGCCGGTCGTCGCTGTCGTGATCACGCTGTCGTAACGACGGCGAATAACGCGTGCCAACAGTGACGGCGTGAACATGCTGCGACGCGGGCGTTTCGTCGTCGGCATTGCCATCGCAATTCTTTTGCTGCTTGCGTGGTACGTCGGGTACACGCGGCAGGTGGTAAGGCAGTTGCGCGCCGTCGCCGCCACGCAGGGCAAGATGTACAACATCACGATGAACGCGTTGCAGGACACGACCTCCGACGCCGATCCGCAGGTCGCAATTATTCAGTTGCAAGGCTTGATCACGGAGTCGGGGTTGCCCCTCGTCGTGACAAATAAGACGGGGCGAATTTCAGCAAGCGCGAACGTACCGGGCGGCATCTCGGGCGACGCGCAGAAAGAGCAGGCATTCATCGCGAAACTCGATCGGAAAAATCAGCCGATTGAGCAGCCGGGATTAAGCACAATTCACTACGGCGATTCTCCGATTATCAGCGGGCTGGAGATATTTCCGGTGTTGCAGGCGTCAGCAATTGTGTTGTTGCTGGCGTTCGCGTTCTACGCGCTGCGCGAACGTGGGCGCGCCGATCGCGAAAAAGTGTGGGCGGGAATGGCGCGCGAAGCGGCGCATCAGTTGGGCACGCCGCTTTCCAGTATTGGCGGTTGGCTCGAGCTGCTTGGCGAGCGCGATAACGATGTCACATCAAAGCGCGCGATCGAGGCCATGCAACAGGATCTCGTGCGCCTCGATCGGGTTTCCCATCGATTCGAGAGAATTGGTCGGCCACCACGAAACGATAGTGTCGACGCGGCCGCGCTGGTCGAGCGGTTGGCCAGCTATTTCGCAGCGCGCGCGCCCACGCTCGCTCGGCACGTTGAAATCGTTTCAGAGCGACCGGCCGACGCGCTCACTGTACACGGCGACGGAGTGCTGCTGGAGTGGGTACTCGAAGTCCTGATCAAAAATGCGATCGATGCTCTGGGCGGACGCAACGGAAAAATCATCGTCTCGGCTGCACCACTGCCGGAAGGTGGTGCGCGCATTCGCGTTTCGGATGATGGCCCGGGCATTCCGCGTGAATTGCGCAAGCGCATATTCGACGCAGGATTTTCGACCAAGCAGTCCGGCTGGGGCATCGGCCTCTCGCTTGCACGCCGCATTGTCGAAGAAAATCACGGCGGGAAATTGATACTGGTCGATACTGATACTGGCGCAGTCTTTGACGTTATCTTGCATGCATGAAGATGACGGGATGGAGCGGTTCGTTATTCGATAGTCCGCCGGAAGATGAGTTGCCGGCCGTGCCCGCCGCGAAAGCGCCGGACGCAGTAGAATCGCGTGCGGAAATTCCGCGCGAACCGGTTCCTGCCGTACAAGCGCCACGCGCATCGTTTCTGCGTCCTGATGCCGGCGCCGACGTCGTCGCGCGTTTCATGCCGCCGCCAAAAGTTGACCCAGGCGTGAGCGGATTGAATGCGGCACAGCAATCGGCCGTGATTCATGACGACGGTCCAATGTTGGTGCTTGCCGGCGCTGGTTCGGGAAAGACACGCGTGCTCACCACACG
>JBDTTO010000643.1:0-3012 GCA_039930585.1 Gemmatimonadaceae bacterium | reverse complement strand
ACTGCGGACAACACAACTGCATCGGCCTCGTACACAACAACGCTGGGCGGAGTGATGGTTAGTGTCGGGCCAGTAACGGGCGTCGGCGCAACGGAATGGTCGCCGCACGCGGCAGCTGAAGCCACGGCGATCACCATCGCGACAACGCGAATCGATCGATAGAACATTGTTGATTCCTCCAACGGATCTGAACTTGCGGGAAAGTGTGATGGCAATGAAATCGCCGTCAGTGATACTCACATGGGTCAAGCCACTCACCCGGCATTTGCGTTGCGACCGTAACTCGCTACATTGCGTTTGAACGCTCCAAAAACCGGCCCAATCCATGACCAATTCCAGCACCGCCAACGCCCGCTTCAGCAGCGCAACGAAAGTTGCGACGCGCGGCGTGCCGTTCAGCGGCGTTTGGGCGGTATCGGATTGCCGAAAGCGGGGCTACGTCGAGCAGCTGCCAGCACGATCGTAGAACTCCACCTGAGCATTTGCACAAGGGAGCCCCGATCGTGGGCTCCCTTTCTGTTTTTCCGCACTAACTTTTCCGTACTGCCGCAAGCTGCCAGTCAGGTTGCTGACAGTCAGCTTGCTGCTCCGCAGCATCTCGCGTCCCCTGGACGTTTATCGATACAGCCCATGCATCATGTCTGACGTCGTCGCACTCGCCACAGAGTTGCTCTCCCTCGATTCCACAACCGGCCGCGAACGCGAATCGGTTGACCTCGTCGCACGCTGGTTAGTCGCGCGCGGCTGGAATGTCACGCTGCAGGAGGTTGAACCCGGACGCTCAAACGTTTGGGCCACGCGGCGCGGTGGTGGTGTCACGCTCTCAACGCATCTCGACACCGTTCCGCCGTACGTCGCTCCCAAGCTTGATGGCAATCGCTTGTACGGCCGCGGTTCATGTGACGCGAAAGGCATCGCTGCGGCCATGATGATCGCCGCTCAGCGCATGGCAGATGCGGGCGAAGAACGCGTCGACTTGTTGTTTGTCGTCGGCGAAGAGAAGGGATCGCCTGGTGCGCGCGCGGCCAATCGTTTGCCCGCCACCAGCAAGTGGTTGGTGAACGGCGAACCCACGGAAAGCAAACTTGCATCCGGCGGCAAAGGCGCGCAGCGCGTCATCGTACGTATTCGCGGACGCGAAGCACACTCCGCTTACATGCACCTCGGCGAAAGTGCACTCGAACCGATGCTGGATCTGCTTCCGAAACTGCGCACGCTCAAACTGCCCACGGACCCACTGCTCGGCGATACGACATACAACATCGGTTTGATGCGCGCTGGTACCGAAGCGAACATCGTTCCCGGTTTGTCCGAAGCGGAGTTGATGATTCGGCTCGTGGGCGACATCGCGCCGGTGAAAGAAATTTTCACTGCGTGGGCCGGAAGTCGCGCCGAGTTGATCTGGGGTTCGCACATTCCCGCGCAGCACTTTCATACCATCGATGGTTTTGATGTCGCTCCGGTTGCATACACCAGCGACATCCCGCTTCTCCCACGCTGGGGTCAGCCGTTGTTGTTCGGCCCTGGTTCAATTCACGTGGCGCATACGCCCACGGAGTTTATCGCTGTCGACGAGCTCGAAGCCGCCGTTGGCAGTTACGAACGCATTGTTCGCACGCTGCTCTCCACCTGAAGCACGCCACGATGATGAAGCTCGAATCCAAATCGCCCCACGTACGTCAGGCGAACGGCCAACGCTGGCCCGTCGCAATCCTCGGTGCAACTGGTGCCGTTGGCCAGGCATTTATTCGCACGCTCAAGGACCATCCGTGGTTCGACATTGCCGAAGTTGCGGCGTCAGAGCGTTCGGTGGGGAAAACGTATAAACAGGCGGCGCGTTGGCTTGAGGACGAACTTCCCGCTCATGTCGCCGATCTGGTACTCACCGCGTGCGATCCCGCGGTCGTCACGTCGCCCATTATCTTCTCGGCGCTTGATGCTGATGTTGCTACGGTAACTGAGGCAGCGTTTGCGCGAGCGGGCCGCACTGTGTTCAGCAATGCGAAGAGCTATCGCATGGAGCCGGATGTGCCACTCGTGATTCCCGAGGTGAACGGCGATCATCTGGCACTGCTCGCGCATCAGCGCAAAGTGCGCGGGTGGACAGGCGCAATCGTCACGAATGCCAACTGCTCAACGACCGTTGTTGCCGCCGCCCTCGCGCCACTGCACGAAAAGTTCGGTGTGAACAAAGTTTTTGTCACCACGATGCAGGCGGTTTCCGGTGCGGGATATCCCGGCGTTCCGTCGCTCGACATACTCGGAAACGTCGTTCCATACATCGGCGACGAAGAACCCAAAATCGAGCGCGAACTTGCCAAGATGCTCGGCAAGTTTGAAAACGACGGCATCACGCACGCGCCGATGATTGTCACCGCGCACACGAATCGTGTTGCTGTCGAAAACGGACACACGGCGTGTATGTCCATTGGTTTTGATCGCAAACCGACCGTCGAAGAAGCCATCGAAACGCTGCGTAACTGGAAGGGATACGCACCGTCATTGGGACTTCCCACATCGCCGGAACATGTCTTGTTCGTGCACGATCAACCTGATCTGCCACAACCGCGACGCAACGTGATGATGGGACGTGGCATGACTACGTCCATCGGGCGAGTTCGCGAGTGCAAAATGCTCGACATCCGGATGGTCGCGATGTCGCACAACGTCATTCGTGGTGCCGCCGGCGGATCTGTGCTGAATGCTGAGGTGCTGGTGTCGATGGGCGTTGTTCAGGAGACCGTCACCCTGTGATCGTCTGCAAGTTTGGTGGCACCTCTGTTGCCGACGCCGTCGCGATTGATCGCGCTGTGCAAATCGTGCGCGATCGCTTGCACCGCGAACCAATCGTCGTTGTATCGGCATTGGGCGGTGCAACGAATGCGTTGCTCGAACTCGCAAAACATGCGGCCGCTGGCGATCTGCTTGTAGCACTGCAGCAAATCGAGCAGTTGCGCGAACGTCATCTGAAAACGGCGGCCGTGTTGCTCGAAGAATCGCCGGAACTCGATG
>JBDTTO010000642.1:0-3012 GCA_039930585.1 Gemmatimonadaceae bacterium | reverse complement strand
CCGTGCAGTTCCTGATACTCCGCAACTGCCCCCGCGATGGTGAAATCGTACACGCGCGGGTTTCGCTGTGATTCACTGCCCGACGCCAGACACACCTCCGCCAGCGAGGTCACGGGGTTTGCATCGCTATCGCTTCGCAGCCGCGCGCACAGTGCATCGATGATTCTCGCCGTCGTTGTGTCACCCGGGTGAATCACGCCGGTGAAAGGCATGCGCAGCCATCCACCGGAGGCTACTAACGCCCGGTAGATAGCGAGCTGCCGCATCAGCATCTGGTAGTCCGGATCCTGGGGCTTGAACGTCGACAGAACACCTGCGAAATCTTGCTCGCCGAGTGCGCTGCTTAACACATTGTCCACATCGACGTTTTGAGGATCAATGTACCATGATCGATTCACCGTGCGCGGATCTATCTGTCCGGTGAGCAGGTCCGAACCGTAGGCAGCATACGCCGACGTCAACAACATATCTGCGCGTGCGATCGCGACGGCCGATCCGGTCGGTACCGCGTTCAGTCCCCCAAGCGCAGCGAGCAATTCGGCGCTGACATATTTCCGAAAGGGAAGCGCATGCTCCGCCGCCGCCGACACGGCCTCCAGTAGCGCCGCTGCTCTCCGGTTTAATCGAAACTTCCCGCCCGCTGTCTCCAACCACAACGCGTGGTTTCCCGACGCTGCATAAATCCGTTGGACACGAGACCACACTAGCCGCCCGTTTCGAGTCGGAGGCGCGTCTTTCTGCAGCAGCCTCTGCAACTCAACAGTGACGGTGACGGTGTCGCGAGCCTGCGCAAAAGACTTCAGTTGTGAGACGCCTGCAGCAAACTCTTGGTGCGTGGTCGCGTTGTGAACGGCCATTTGCTCATTGGGTCGCCCAATGGACACGAACAGTAAGGAGCATACAACGCCTGTACGGCGGAATCGCTTCGAAACGCTGGTGACGCGACAGTGAAACGTGTTCCGGCGTTCGTTCATCTGGGTGCGGAGCTGCTGTAATAGTTTTCGAGGGTCGCGGCGTATTCCGAATCAATCCCCACAGCGCTATTCCAAATGGGACTGCCTTGTATCGCCTGACGGTCCATCGTCACCTTGACTGTTCGCTCGTCCCAATTCACGCCCGTGGCGCAACGGGGCGCGACCAACACCTGTTGCCCCAACCACCAATTGCTCGTGTCAACCACGAGATACTTGACCGCCCACGAAGTGTCATCTGCCACGAAGTCTTCAATGTGCCCCACGTTGTCGCCAACGCCCACCACATGGTATCCTCGCACTTCTTTCGCACTTCGGAGATGCACGTCGTGATCATCGGACTCGAGTTCATCGAGCGGAAGCACAATTCCCGCCGGGGTCGCCATGCCTGGGTAAAGCCCAAGGCCAATCAGTCCTGCCGAATTCCAGTAAAATGGAAAACCGTAATGCTGCGCCTGCAATCGTTCGTGATACCGTGAGACCGGGGCGTCTGTGTCAATGAGCGGACACTGTCGTACTTGATCAGCCGTGAGCGCAACACTGAACCGGCGGGAGGCGCTGTCGATGTCGCGAAAGGAATTCGTTGCTATCAACACACGACGGGTATTCAACCATTCGCCGGTCGAAACAACCAGGTAGCGCACCGCCCAGAGCTGATCATCCACGAGCACGTCGACTACACGTCCAATCTCTCCGTCTACGGCGCTGACGGCGTAGTTCTCCAGAACCTTCAGGCTCGTGAGCATACTGGCAACTCCGTGGAATGAGTGTGAGTGGCGGAAATCCGCTGTAGCAAAAACGGGCGACGGCGCTGCGGCGCACTAACAGCCAGGGATGCATTGTGCTGGCTCTCCGCTGCTGTTGAACGGCGTTTTCAGCCATTGATGTGCGCCGTATACTTAGACAAACACCGCAGAACGTACTCAGGTCCGCGGGGCTCTCAAAGGGCACACGAGGTTTACTGTCTTTGGCGGCGCGGGGCTCATTGGTCATGCCGCACTTCGGTGCTACCCTTCAGTGAGGCCGGAGTCGGATGCGGTTGCTGCCATTTGGTTCGCGACGCGTACAAAACGGTAACGTCTGGTCGCATTCCTCTCGTTGCTCGGAACAATGGTACAGACAAGCGCGCGTTTCATCAAAGCCATGCTCCCGTGATCGCGCTCGTCGCGGTTACGATGACCGCTCTCGTCCTGCTTACACTAAGCTTCAGCCGGTTCGCGCGTTCAGCCACATGGCGCGCAACAGTAACTCCGCTCGCATCCATCATCGGTTCAGGATTTCTCATTTGCGGACCGTTGCTCGCGCGAGAATTTGGATCGGCCGCAATTTTCGCAATGGCGTTGTTGCTCGCGTTGGCCTACGCGGTCGGGGCCGTGGTGCGTTTCAACATCATCCACGTTGAGAATCACGCAAAGAATCTGACCTTTCACGATTCATTTGCCTGGGCGATGCGCGCGGGTCAAACGATGCTGGCGATCGCCTACGCTGTGTCGGTGGCGTATTATCTGAAACTGCTCGCCGAGTTTATTCTCGAAGCCGTTCATTATCCCGATGTGTCGCGCGTCTTCACGGCCAAGGTCTTTGTCAGCGTCATCATTGTCGCACTCACGGCGCTCACATTCTCCGGTAGCATCCGAAAAATCGAACACGCTGCCCACGCGAGCGTGTCAATCAAATTGGCATTGATTGCAGGACTGCTTGGCGGACTTGGCTTTTGGTGGGCCACGGGAAATGGTGAAGTGTCAACGCTTCCACCAGCGCGTATTTCATGGCAAAGCATTCCGCTGTTGCTCGGACTGCTGATCGCGGTACAGGGTTTCGAGACGTCGCGGTACCTTGGCGGCAGTTACGATCAGCACTTACGTATTCGCACGATGCGTTTGGCGCAGTGGATCTCATCCGCGATTTACCTGGTATTTCTCTTTCTGTTGACACCCCTTCTTCGGCAAGCGTCCACCAGCGAGGGAGTGGCTGGCATTCTCGCTATCATGACATTCGTAGCCCCAATTCTTGGGCTTTTTGTGTTGGGTGCCGCAGTCAC
>JBDTTO010000641.1:0-3012 GCA_039930585.1 Gemmatimonadaceae bacterium | reverse complement strand
ACTGGCCTGCGGCACCATGCGTTCGGCGTCACCCACCACAAACACGCTGCGACGCGCCATGGCCGGTCGAATTGATGCGAGCTGGATGATCGCGCGCACCGTGACCATGAAGATGCCTTCATTACCTGCGGGCGCGATCCACAGTCCGTCGTCTTTCACGCGCTGCGCCGTGCTTTCGGCCATATCGGCCTTGGCGTCATCAATATCGGCGTCGGCGATTCGCGGACGTGGGTAGTACCAATGAAGGTCGGGATGTTGTCCGCGCTGCGCGTAGCGGCAGTGGATGCACTGGCCGCACGGCTCCGTCAGCCCTTCAGGAACCGCTCGCTCGCAGAGAAGAAGTTGGCCGAGCCACAGTGCGAGGCGTTGTTTGCCGACTCCGACGGGTCCCTGAAAAAGCAGACTCGCCGGTAGCTTTCCACGGATCGCCGCCTGTGCGAGGCGAGCGCGGTTGGACTCGTGACCGATGAGCGGGCGAAAGGACATGCGGCCAATATGGGCCGCTGCGGTTCGTGCGAGAAGCGTCTTGCGGTACGGTTACCTGTAATCGCGAGGTCTACCGCAGCCGTTATCGCACCGCGCGAAAAATGTCGCCGTACACTGCGCCTGCGGTCGCGCGTCCGCCTGCACCAGGTCCGTGCAGTACAAGGGCCCCTGCCGAGTCGCTTTCAATGACGATGCGATTGGATGGTCCTTCGACCGACGCCCACGCTTCGGAACCGCGCACGAGTTCCGGCACCACCTTCGCGATAATGCGATCATGCTCGCGACGCACACTCGCGATCAGTTTTACGCGGTCGCCGTTTTTTGCAGCAGTCGCCGCCCACGTCGCCGTTGCTTCGTCGATTCCGCGCCGCTCGACTTCCAGTTGCGCGGGATCAATGCCAAACGCCAACCAGGCCAGCACTCGCAGTTTGTCTTCGGCATCTTCGCCTGACAGGTCGCGCGTCGGATCGGCTTCGGCAAAACCTTCGCGTTGGGCAAATGCGATTGCCGACGCCAGTGATTCACCAGCAGACACTTTCTCGAGCACGACATTGGTCGTGCCGTTCAGAATTCCGCTGATCCGCTGCACACCAACGCCAGCAGCACCTGATCGCAGGCACCGAATAACCGGCACCGCCGCGGCAACCGCGCCTTCATAATCAAGGGTCGTGTTATGGCGAGCGGCGAGCGCAGTGAGCGTCGGACCACATGTTGCGAGCAGCGCTTTGTTCGCTGTAACGACGCGAATACCGCGACCGAGTGCGGCCTTCACCAATGAATGTGCTGTCGTGATACCACCAATGAGTTCGACCAGGACATCGACCTCACCATTGAGCAACTGATCGGGATCGGTGATGGCGCTCGTTCGCGAAAGCCCTGAGTTAATCGCTTTCGTGAGTGAAGGGCGATCACGATGCGCGTCGCGAACGAGAACCCCGGTCACTTCAATCGCACGATCCGAAGCCGAATGCTCGGCAAACAAATCAAGCAGAGCGCTTCCCACGTGACCACAGCCGGCGAGTGCGACGCGCAACGGACGCGTAGTAGCCGTCGTTCCGGTTTCAGCGCGATAGCTGTCGAGATCCAGCTTTTTCGCGGATGAAACACGACCTGCGGTTTTGGTCGATGCAACTGAAGCTTCCGCTTCGAGGCTGAGTGCCGAACGAATGAGCGCTTCGTGAATGATGGCGCTCACGCGCGTTGACTCGAGGAGAAACGCATCGTGTCCGTGCAGCGAAGGCAGATCGCGATATTCGGCTCCGCTGGCATCGCACCATTCGCGCACGCTTTCGGCCGTGAACAAAATGTCGCCCGGAATGCCGACGCCGATGATTCGATCGGCAACCGGTTCCAACGCTGCAGCAATGCCCCCGCGACCCCGGCCAACATCGTGTTCATCCATCGCGTCAATGAGGCCGACGTAGCTGCGCGCGTCGAAGCGTTGTACGAGGCGATCACCGTGCGCATACAACCATTCATTGATGCGAGGCACACCGATCTCATTCTTCTCTCGGCCAAACCGCGCTTCAAGCGAACCGGCCGTGCGATAACTCAGCATGCCCACCATGCGCGCGAGTGCGAGCCCTTCGTGTTCGCCGCCAACGGCAATCGCCCGACGCATGATTGCATGCCAGGCCAGTCCCTGAGCGGTTTGCGCGGCCGGCGCCGCCAGCACCACTGCCTGCCGAACGCGATCGGGAAAGCTTGCCGCGAATTCAAGCGTGACCATGCCGCCCAGCGAGCCGCCGCAGATGAGCGCCGGTTTGTTCACGCCCAACGCGTTGAGCAAACGCGCGAGTACCAGTGCCTGATCGCGCGTGGTCAGCGTTGGAAACAGCGCGGTGTCGTCGATGCGTGGCCCCGATGTACCGACGCACCCTCCCAGGAGATTTGCGCAAAGAATGGCGTGCGTGCGCGGACTCAAAACTTCGCCGTCGCCAATCACGCCGGTCCACCAATCGCCGGCTTCGGGCGTGCCGGTCAGTGCGTGAACGACCAGCACCACGTTGTCGCGCGCCGAATTGATTGCGCCTTCCAGGCGATATCGCACGTCAATGCGAGCGAGTGTTTGTCCGCTCTCCAGTTCAATATCGAGCAAGGTGATGGTCTCATCGACCACCGGCCACAATGCGCGCGTTGTGGCCGCGGCTTCAGAACTCTTCGACTGCGTGTTTGACGTGCCGGTTGCTGTGGCAGCGTAAGAAACACTCCGGCGGTCGACGCGATGTGTACAGGTCATCTGGCACTCCGAATGAGCTCGTGAGTGCCGCCTTGAAACGAGAACGCGCCCGGGCGGATGAAGGGCCGCCGGGCGCACTTCGCTGTTAGCTCTTTGTTTTGCGTGGCGGCAATGGGCGGCAAATCACCACGGGTGCAGGGTGCACCGTACGATCAGTTTTTTTGAAGCGGTCTGAACACGCAGGCCATAAACGCACAACGGCCCGCGTCGATTGTGTCGTCGCGGGCCGTTAAAGCCACGACTTAGACGGAATTTCGGGGCCGGGAGGCACCGTTGCGCGGCCCGTC
>JBDTTO010000640.1:0-3013 GCA_039930585.1 Gemmatimonadaceae bacterium | reverse complement strand
CACCGCCGACGTATTTACCTCGGCACCATTTTCCGGCAACCAACTCGCCGTCGTATTTGGCGCCGATGCATTGCCTACAGAAACGCTGCAGAACATCGCGATCGAATTCAATTATTCTGAAACCGTTTTCGTTTTTCCGGCGCGTTCCTCCGCCGAAACGCGACACGTTCGAATATTTACTCCGGGCGGCGAACTGCAGTTTGCCGGACATCCAACCATTGGCACCGCGCACGCACTTGTTGCGACCGGTGAAGTCAAAGCCAACGGAAACGAAGTCACTGTTGTTCTGGGCGAAGGCGTCGGTCCGGTACCTGTGCGCGTGACGCTTGAAAATGGCGTGCCCGTCTCAGCACAACTCACCACCGCTATTCTCCCTGAAGAACGGCCCACTTCGCTCTCGCTCGAAACACTTGCCGAAATGTTGTCGCTTTCGCCCAACGATCTTATGGGCGGCGACTACGCACCCGCCAGCGTCAGCGTCGGACTGCCGTTTCTGCTCGTTCCCGTTCGCACCATCGACGCCGTCAAACGCGCGCGCATTGTGAACGATGTGTGGCAGAAAAATCTCAAGGGCGAGTGGGCTTCCGAACCAATGGTGTTTGCCGTTTCGCGCGACCCCAACGACGCTGCGCTTCCTTCGCACGTGCGAGGTTGCGATGTACGCGCGCGCGTGTTCGTGCCAGGACTTTCTATTCCGGAAGATCCGGCAACAGGATCCGCCAACGCATGTCTGGCCGGTTATCTCGCGAAACGCACGCCGCGCGACGGCAAGTTACGCTGGGAAGTGGCACAAGGCGTCGAAATGGGACGCGCCAGCCGACTGCTTATCGAAGCGGAAAAGAGCGGCGGCGAACTCACGGCTGTTCGTGTTGCGGGATCAACCGTGCTGATGACCGAAGGAACGATGACGCTGCGTTAAGCGTTTCGCGTTCTGCGTTCTGCGTTACGACGCCGCACTGACGGCCGGTGGTGTTCGACGATCCTCCGGACCGCTCAGACGCAACGATTCCAGTCCGTGCGACCACAGTACAACACGATTGCGACCAGTACGTTTGGCGGCGTACAACGCTTCGTCCGCACGCGCATGCAAGTCTTCTGCAATACTTTCGTCGGGCACTGAATCAGACACAACACCGATGCTCGCCGTCACTACGATGCGCTCGTTCGGACCACCAAACGACGTGCGACGAAACGCCTCAAGCACGCGCAACGCGAGATGCTGTGCACCCGCGGCACCAGTACCCGGAGCAAGAATCACAAACTCTTCGCCACCGGTGCGCGCGACCACGTCACCCGCGCGCGCATTCGCCCGCAACAGTTCACCCGTCTCCGTAATCACCTGATCGCCCACAAGATGACCGTAGGTGTCATTCACCTGCTTGAAGTGATCGAGATCGAGCGCGACAATTGAAACATCCGTTTGCGTACGCGCGGCGCGCGCGAGTTCGCGGCGAAACTGTTGCTGAAATCCGCGACGATTCAGAACCTGACTGAGCGGATCCGTGAGAACAATGCTGGCGAGCTGCGTCCGCATGCGATTGTACGCTCGCCCAACTGCTGTAATCGCATCGTGACGCCGGTCAGACCCGACATCATACTCGAGTGAAAAATCGCCTTCTTCTGCGCGCTCAAAAATGGAAACCAGCGTCGCCAGGCGCATATGCAGATTGCTCAACACCACAATCACAAGAAATGCGCCGAGTACGAAGAGACTGAGCGTGAGGGAAATTTCGCTCCAGGTTATGCCGACGGTGCCATGCCGCAACGCAACATCATTGATGAGCAGATAACCCGTGGCAATTGCCACCAGCGTCAGCAACGCAGGACCGCGCCCGAAATACACATGTGTGAGTTGCAACGAGAACAGCGCCACCAGCAACGCGCGATCGTAGTTCTGCGGCTGGGCCAACAGAAATACAAGCCAATACACCATCAACAAGTCGGCAACCACCATCAGGGTTGCCGTTGTCGTTCCCGCACGGTGCAGCACCTGTACTCGGCGTCGTATCACGAGTACCAGCACGACATAGGTGGCGCTGACTAATCCCACCATCCAATCGGCCGCGTCGGCGCCAATTGTGGCCTCGGCGACGGACGACAGCTTGATCGCGCCAACAGTTTGCAAACCAACGGCCAGGGCCGCTGCCAACAGCGCCAGCGCAATGCGATACCCGCTTTGCCAGAGCAGTACGTCTGCGTTCGCCTGTTCGTACCGCACGCTGTCAGATGCCATCCAGCCAACTTATCAGCGGGTTAGCTCTCGCGAACAGGGCGAGGCTCACCGGGTGACGATAGTCACTCAGATCGGCCCTTCGAGGTAAAGATCAGTCCGCCAACGCTTGTACGGGAACAATCCGCGCGAGAAATCGATGCGGAACAAGCCATCAAGTATGCTCACGCCAAAACCGACGCCGCGCTGAACGCTTGCATCACCAAATTTCTTGCGCGATCCCGCGGCACCCGCATCAAAGAACGCCACTGGTCTGAAGAAGCCGTTACGCAAACCCACTTCGGCGCGCGTTAACCAGAACGCATCGCCGTCCTGTGTACCGGCAATTTGTCCACGCACCGACTTGAGTCCGCCCATGTACCACAGTCGCTGCGCCGGTACGACGCCTGCGGAGTATCCGCCACTGCCGCTCACTGACGCCACCAATCGACCAATGGGACGCGTTAGTACGCCCTCGAGTGAAGCCTTGGCGTACTGGCGCGTGCCAGTTGCCATCTCTCCCCGAAACGTGGTGTTGAAACGAAGACCCATTGGATTGCTGCCGTACGCTTGTTGCCACGTTGCCGCCAATCCCGTGAAGGACGACAATTCCGACTGAATGTTCGTGCGAAATTTGCGATCGCCAAACAGTCCACCAACAGAAAACGTGTTGACGACGTCAGTATCGCCCGCCGAGTACTGTCGTTCGACAAACAAACGCCACTCCAACGCTCCCCGGCGTTGCTCGCGACGTTCACCCAGTTCAACACCAAAATTGCGGTAGTAAAATCCTTCGTCGCGCGT
>JBDTTO010000639.1:0-3015 GCA_039930585.1 Gemmatimonadaceae bacterium | reverse complement strand
GTTTAGCTTCCGGAAGGATGCGTTAGTGGTTCACGAACGACTTACCGTTTCATCCATAAAATCATGAATCGATTTCATATGCTGGGCGCGACAGTCGCGATGTGTGCGATGACCGCCAGTGCGTGCGCTCAAGGCAAGTCAAAGGCTGACGCCAAACCCGCGGCGATGGCTCCTGCGCAGCAACCATCGGCCGACGCGATGTCGCACGATTTCAGCAAATGGGTCAAGCCTGCTGACGGCATTCTGAAAAAGGCGCTCACTCCCATTCAGTATTCGGTCACGCAGCACGAAGACACCGAAATGCCGTTCCGTAACGAATACTGGGACAACCACGCGGCCGGCATTTACGTCGACGTTGTTTCGGGCGAGCCGTTATTCAGCTCGAAGGACAAGTACGAATCCGGAACGGGTTGGCCGAGTTTTACGCGTCCGCTTGAGCCGAAAAACATCAAACAGGACACTGACACCAAGCTGGGTTACGTGCGTAACGAAGTCCGTTCCGCACATGCCGACTCACACCTGGGTCACGTTTTTGACGACGGCCCAAGGCCGACGGGCTTGCGCTACTGCATGAATTCCGCAGCCATGCGTTTTATCCCGGTCGACAAGCTGCAGGCCGAGGGATACGGACAGTACCTCAAGCTTTTCAAGTAGGCGGGGTTGAATCTGCCGGTCGCTCCCGGCAGCTTGCATGACTATGCCGCAATCGAACAAAAAGGATTTACCGCAGGACACGCCGTCAGAGAGTACCAGACGTAGCGTAGCGAGCACCACGAATAACTCGCTCGTGGTGCGAGGGGCGCGGGAGCACAATCTCCGCAATATCAGCGTCACGATTCCGCGCGATCAACTCACCGTGATTACGGGGCTGTCGGGATCGGGCAAGTCGTCGCTGGCCTTCGACACCATTTACGCCGAAGGCCAGCGACGTTACGTCGAGTCGCTGTCGGCTTACGCGCGCCAGTTTCTCGGGCTCATGGAAAAGCCCGATGTCGACGCGATTGAAGGACTGTCGCCGGCAATTTCCATCGAACAGAAGAGTGCCGGACACAATCCGCGCTCAACCGTTGGTACCGTCACGGAAGTGTACGACTACCTGCGTTTGCTGTTTGCGCGCGCCGGCACACCGCATTGTCCGAATTGCGGACGTGCCGTGCAGCGTCAAAGTCCCGCGCAAATTTCCGAACTGATTCTCGCGTGGCCCGAAGGCACGCGCATTGAGATTCGTGCGCCACTCGTGCAGGGACGCAAAGGCGAATTTCGTGAACTGTTTGAAGGTGCGCGCAAACAGGGCTTCGTTCGCGCCGTTGTTGACGACGAACTCGTTGAATTGTCAGATCCGCCAAAACTGAATCGTCGTCTCAATCACACCATCTCGGTCATTGTTGATCGACTGGTGGTGAAGTCGGACGATCGTGGCCGTTTGACAGATTCAGTCGAAACTGCGCTGCGTCTGGCCGAAGGACTTGTTGAAGTTGTGCGCTACGATGGTTCGAAACCCGTGACGGAAATGTTTTCCGAACGTTACGGTTGTCCGAACTGCGGCATCTCATTGCCCGAACTCGAGCCGCGTCACTTCTCGTTCAATTCGCCGTTTGGCGCATGCGAAATGTGCAGCGGCCTGGGCACGACGCGCACGGTTTCCGAAGCGCTCATCCTGGGCGATCACAGCATCTCGATTCTCGAAGGCGTTGTGCTGCCGTGGGGCGAACCCGACGGCTATCTGCGCAAGGTGATTCTGCCGGGACTCGCAAAGCTGTTGGGTTTTGATCTCAACATGCCGTGGGGCAAACTGTCAGCGAAAGTGAAGCAACAGCTGTTGCACGGTGTTGGTGATGTTGCGCCAGTCGTTCGCAAAGGCGTGAAGAAAGCCGCGAAAAAAAGCGCGCGCAAAACAGCGGCGAAATCCGCATCAGATAGTTCGTGGGAAGGCATCGTTGCGCACGTGCAGCGCCGTTACGACGAAACCAGTTCTGATTCAATTCGCACCGAGCTTGAAGGTTTCATGGTTGCGGCCGCGTGCCCCGCGTGTCACGGTCGTCGCCTCAAGCCCGAGTCACTCGCGGTCACGATCAACAAGCTCAACATCGGTGATGTGGTTGAGAAGAGCATTGTTGATTCGCTCGTGTATTTCGAAAACATCCCGATTCGTTCCCCAGGGCATCCGGGATTGGACGCCGGAATTGCCGGACCAATTCTCAAGGAAGTGCGCGAACGTTTGCGCTTTCTGGTTGATGTCGGACTCGATTATCTGACGCTCAATCGCAGCGCGGAATCACTTTCGGGTGGTGAGGCGCAGCGCATTCGTCTCGCAACACAAATTGGTTCGCGTCTCGTCGGCGTGTTGTACATCCTTGATGAGCCGAGTATCGGGCTGCATCAGCGCGATAACGGTCGTTTGCTGGACACGCTCAAGCAACTGCGTGATCTGGGCAACACGGTCATCGTTGTTGAACACGACGAAGAAACCATTCGTGAAGCCGATTACCTGATCGATCTTGGCCCGGGCGCCGGCAAACATGGCGGCGAAGTAATTGCAGCTGGACTCGTAAGCGAAGTGCTCGCGAATCCGAATTCAATAACGGGCCAGTATCTGAACGGAAAACGCAGCATTCCGATTCCGAAAACGCGTCGGCAAATCGATCCGGCTCGCGTGTTGCGTGTGCACGGCGCCCGCGAACACAACCTGCGCGACGTCACAGCCGAATTCCCGCTCGGCATGTTTGTGGCGGTCACCGGTGTTTCCGGTTCCGGAAAGTCGTCGCTGGTGACAGACATTCTGCAGCGCGCCCTGTCGCGGTATTTCTTCCGCGCGCGTGTCATTCCAGGTGCGCACAAGAACATCACCGGGCTCGAACATCTCGACAAGATCATCGACATTGATCAGAGCCCGATTGGTCGGACACCGCGTTCAAATCCGGCAACGTACACGGGTGTGTTCACGCCAGTGCGCGAACTGTTTGCCGAGTTGCCAGAAGCAAAAATTCGCGGCTACGGTCCGGGACGGTTTTCATT
>JBDTTO010000638.1:0-3015 GCA_039930585.1 Gemmatimonadaceae bacterium | reverse complement strand
CGCCCAGCTCCATCATGCTGGCCGCAACACACGTAAGGTGATCACATAATCGCGAATATTCCGACAACAACGTGCGCAAATATTTGGTGCGCGGCGTGATCTCAATACCCATCAACTGCTCAACCGCATCGCAGTACGCGAAGTCGTTGATCAGCGCGGAACAATAATTGAGACGATCCACATACGGAATGAGATTGTGCCAGGTGTGATCCTCGCACTCCTTCTCGAATCCGCGATGCAGATACCCGCAATGCACATCCGTTCGCAACACGCGCTCACCATCCAACTCGGCAACAATCTGCACGGTGCCATGCGTGGCCGGGTGCGAAGGGCCAATGTTGACGATGACCGAACCTTCACGTTCGTGGTCGGTGAGATTCGTCTTGATCGGATTCGGAATCTTCGAGCCCGGTGCGGCGGCCGAAGACGGAATTCCGTCGAGCGGATTGATCACGGAAGTCACGAGCTAAAACCGGTACGGAACAAGCGGTTGCTCGAGCTGCTTGGGATAATCCTTGCGCAGCGGATGGCCGACAAATCCTTCGTACAACAGAATTGCACGCAGATCGTCGTTGCCGTCAAACTTGATTCCGTACATGTCGTGGCACTCACGTTCCATGTAGTTGGCGCTCCCGTACTCCTCACGAAGCGTCGGTACACTCGGCGCCGATTCCGGGACGCGGCATTTAAGACGTACCCGAATTTTTTTCGTTGTCGAGTAGAAGTGATGGACTACTTCAAATCGCAACGCGTCGTTTGGCCAATCGACAGCCGTGACATCGAGAAAGACGTCAAATGCACACTGGTATTTCAGCGTGTTCACGGCGCCCATGAACTGCGTTTTCTCGAGCTGACACACGACAACGTTGTGCGCGATCGTGCATTCGCCAAATGCGCTCAGCGCCTGCTGCACATTTTCGTGAATTGAAGTCGTCATCATCAAAACTTGTCGTTCACGATGAGATGACGGCCGTTCGCAATTGTCTCCTGCAACTTCATGATGCCGTCAATCACCATTTCCGGACGCGGCGGGCAGCCTGGAATGTAAATGTCGACGGGAATGATTTTGTCGATGCCCGGCAGCGACGCGTAGTTCCGGTAGAAACCACCGCTGGTCGCGCACACACCGAATGCCATGACCCATTTCGGTTCGCACATCTGCTCATACACTTTCAGCAGGATTGGCGCCTGCTTTTGCGTAACCGTGCCAACGATCATCAACAGGTCGGCCTGACGCGGCGAGAAGCGTGGAAGCGCTGCACCAAATCGATCCGTATCGTACGCGGATGCGCTGACCGCCATGAATTCCATCGCGCAGCACGCCGTCACAAATGGATACGGAAACAACGAAAACTTTCGCGCCCATCCAACCAGTTCGTCTTTCCTGGTCGTGATGAACTCGAACGCACCCGTTTTTTCGTGCTTCGTTTGTTGAACTATGGGCAGGGGCTTCCCGTACATCGCTACTCCGTCACCGCTTCCAAAAGCCGAGCTTTGTAAACGTACAGCAGGCTTAAGACGAGCAGGAAAAGAAAGAGGAAGAACGTGAAGAGCATGAATCCTGTGAGCGGCTTCGCACCCAATGCCCAGATGAACAGGAACATGGTTTCGAGGTCGAACAGGATGAACAGAATGGCTACGCCGTAATACTTGATCGACACCGCTTTCACATTGATACGCTCATTGGGCATGACCCCGCTCTCAAACGCCTCCATCTTGATGGCGTTATTGACCGGTTTCGGGCCCAGCAAACGGTTCAATCCAAGGGTGAGACCAACGAACGCCAGGATCGCCAGCAGATAGAGCAGGAAGGCGACGTACGGATTCATCGCGGCCACTGCGAAAGGCTAGGAGGGAGAGGTCCGTCAACGTGGGGCCGGGAAAAACACCCGTCAAGACGGAATTTACCTCGATAATCCCTCTATTTTTTTCGGAGTTACTCCGATTGGGCCTGACGCACGATGTATTGGCGTTTGAATTCTTCAAAAATCTCGTCGGCGAACAATTCGTCGGAGATCGCCGCAATCTCTTCCGCTTCCTTCCAGGCCGCGTGCAGCGCTGCAAGTTCGCCATGCATTGCGCGGCGTTCCATGTCTTCGTTCGACGCCATTTCGAGAGCCAGTCGATCGACGGCGGGCAATCGATAGAGCGCCGTTTGCGCTTCACTCGTCGTGCTACCGCGACCCCAGAATGACCGATTTGCCAATGAAAGCGCCAGGCGTTCGGGTTGCGAGCGTGGCGTCTTTTCCTCGGGAGATGGCGCAAGCAGGGGCGCATCGGGATAGCGTCCCCACGACGTGCGCAGCACCAGCGAGGCGATGCGCGTGAAGAAATTGTTTGGGTCGCCCGCGTCTTCGAGCTTCGCGATGGCGTGTTGCACTTCGATGTTCGAGGCCACGCCAAAGTTCAGCGTTGCCAGCAATTTGCCGGCTGCGCGCAGGCCGTGCGATTCCACCAGAGTGGATGTGCCCTCATCATGCGCGACTTGCACGCGCCACGGTTTGTCGCGATCAGGCCGAATGAGTTGTGCGTCACGAAGATGCGCGTAACGAATCACCACTTTCCGCCCGTTATCGTCGACACTCCGCGTCAGCACGGAATTCTCACGCCGAAATGTGCGCATGCGCAGTACGGTTTCGTCGCTTAGTCCGGACGAAGTTGCGTAACGCACCAGCGCACTTGCCGTCGTTCGCGCGATGAACCGGCTGCCGCGCAAAATCAGTCCAGGACGTGGCACCTCAACTCCCTCGTACGGCTGCAGTCGTGCGCCGTATCGCCAGGACGCAATTTCGGGCAGCAATGCAGGCCCAATCCGAACCAGTTCGAGTCCGTAGCGAAGGCGTGTCAGCCCGATGTTGTCGGTTGAGGCGCGAAGGCGCGTGCCGCGAAACAATCGCTCGCACGTTTCAATTGCTTCCCAGCGTTCGTCCAGTGGCGTGAGGTTCCAGCGTGCGCACGCTGTGCAGATAACCCAGAGGCGGCCTTGCTTCGCGTCGAACGCGATGCGGCGGCCAA
>JBDTTO010000637.1:0-3020 GCA_039930585.1 Gemmatimonadaceae bacterium | reverse complement strand
ATGAGTGTCACGTGACCACGCCATCACTTGCAACGATGCGCAGCGCTGCCGCCGGAGTTCCCGGTCTGGAAGCGCTGTTGCAGCGTGAATGGGAAACACCGAAGGGCTGGCGCGGTTCGCTATCAACCGTCGATCACAAGATCATCGGCAAGCGCTACCTCATCACGGCGTTCCTCTTCCTGATTATTGGCGGGCTGGAAGCAGGCGCGATGCGCATCCAACTGTCGCGCCCCGACAACCACCTGCTCTCCGCCGAACAGTATAACCAGCTGTTCACGGTGCACGGCGTCACGATGATTTTTCTGTACGCCGCACCGATCCTGTCCGGCTTCAGCAACTATCTGTGGCCGCTCATGCTGGGTTCACGCGACATGGCGTTTCCGCGGCTCAACGCGCTGTCGTACTGGATTTATGTGGGCGCAGGGTTGTTGCTCTACTCCAGCGTGTTGATTGGTGCGATGCCCAATGCCGGATGGTTCAATTATCCGCCATTTTCTGCGCGTTCGTACGACCCCGGCCTCAATATTGATTTCTATTTGTTGGGGCTAACGTTGCTCACCATTTCCACCACTGTCGGTTCCGCCAACTTCGTGGTGTCGTTACTCAAGACGCGCGCGCCCGGCATGTCAGTCAACCGGCTGCCGATCATTGTGTGGGGGACGCTGACGGCTTCAATGTCGAATCTGCTCGCACTGCCGTCGCTCACCGTCGCGTGTGTGTTTCTGTTTCTCGACCGCCGCTTTGGCACGCACTTTTTCGATCCCGCCGGCGGAGGACATCCCCTGCTTTGGCAGCATCTGTTCTGGATGTTCGGCCATCCGTGGGTGTACGTGATTGTACTGCCTGCGATGGGTATGGTCTCCGACATTCTGCCCACATTCTGCCGGCGTCCGCTGGTCGGCTACCTCTTTGTTGCGTGCGCGACACTTGTCACCGGCGTGCTGGGTTTCGGCGTGTGGCTGCATCATATGTTTGCGACCGGCATTCCGCCGTTGGGAATGTCGTTCTTTGCTGGCGCGAGTATTGTCATTGCGATTCCAAGTGGCGTCGGTGTGTTCTCGTGGCTCGCCACCATTTGGCTGGGTCGACCGCGTCTCACTGCGTCCTTCTTGTACATGGCGGGCTTCGTGGTGCTGTTCACCATTGGCGGCGTAACGGGCGTCATGACGGCCGCAGTGCCGTTTGATTTGCAGCTGACCGACACATACTTCGTCGTTGCACATCTGCATTACGTACTGGTGGGCATCAACGTGTTTCCCGTCATCGGCGCGGTGTATTACTGGTTTCCGAAAATGACGGGGAAGCTGATGAACGAACGCATTGGGAAATGGGGGTTCTGGATTTCGTTCGTTGGTACGAACCTCGTGTTCTTTCCCATGCATCTGGTTGGCATGCTGGGCATGCCTCGGCGCATCTATACCTACGCCGCTGGGATGGGTTGGGGACCGCTCAACATGCTGGAGACTGTCGGAGCATTTGTGCTGGCGCTAGGCATTCTCCTGTTTCTCATCAATGTGTTGATGAGTGCGCGAAACGGTGCTCCGTCCGGCCCGAATCCTTGGGATGCGCCGACGCTTGAGTGGGCCACCTCATCGCCGCCACCGCCATACAATTTTTCAGTCATACCGACGATTGCCAGTCGTCATCCACTCTGGGAAGATCGGCTGCAGGAAAGTGCAGGGCGTTCCACATTTGCCAACGGTTTGATTCTCTCCGACAAACGCGAAACTGTGGGCACAACGGTGCTGGATGCGGAACCGTCAGTCGTGTTGCGCATGCCCGGCGATTCGTTTGTGCCGCTGGCGTTGGCTTCAACGCTGACGCTGACGTTCTTTTCGTTGCTGGCATCCTCCACGTGGCTCACCGCAATTGGCGTGCTCGGCGTCGCGACGTCGGTGCTGATGTGGTTGTGGCCGAACATAGCAGTGGCCGATGTATCACAACCGACGCGCAACGGAAGTCTGGTTGTGGAAGGCAGTGGCGTGCAATCGGTGGCGTGGTGGGGCATGATGTGCGTGCTTGTCACCGAGGGCGCTTTCTTCGGCTACCTGCTCGTCGCGTACTTCTATCTCGCCGCATCCAGCACCAATGCATTTCCGACAAAAGGTCCGCCGGAGTTGCCGTTAGTACTGGTGAACACGGTCTTGTTGCTGTTCAGTAGCGGTACGTTGGAAATGGCGAAACGCGCGGTCAAGCGCGCTCAGCATCGTCGCGCCGCCATTGCTACTGCGTGCACCATCGCACTCGGCGTGCTGTTCCTCGATTTGCAGATCGTCGAATACACGAAGAAGACAATTCGCCCTACAGACGATGCGTACGCATCGCTGTTTTTCACCATCACTGGCTTTCACGGTTTGCACGTACTGGTTGGTGTGATCATGCTGGTCGTGATGTTGACGCGTATTCTGCGCAAGCACTTTACGCCAGCGCATCATACCGCTGTCACCAACATCGCGATGTACTGGCACTTTGTCGACGCGGTGTGGTTGGTTGTGTTCACGTCGCTGTACCTGTCGCCGCGGCTGTAGGCTTCATTCCATGCCGGCCGAATCGTACGCCTCGACCGATGCCAGTCGCAATGGCGCGGATAGCAGCCAGCATCCGGCGCCGCTGCGGCATCGCGTGTCGATGTTCGCGCTCTGGTTCGGACTCACGGGGGGCCCGGCGGCGTGGGCTCTACAACTGCTCGCGGCCTACGCACTGAGCGCACATACCTGCTATCCGCGACTCGTACCGCTGCCGGTGCCAGAGGTCGGCAGTACAGCGCTCGATCAGTGGTTGCTGGTGATCTTCATCGTCGCTGCTTCAGTCAGCTTCTCCTCCGTGATCACCGCGCTCCAAAGCTGGCAGCTGACATTCAATGAGTCGCAGGGCGATACGCACGTTACGCTGGATGTGGGTGACGGCCGCACGCGATTCATGGCGCTTGGTGGACTGTTGATTTCGACTCTTTTTCTGCTCGCGGTGCTGGCGCAGGCCGTAGTCGTGTTCGTTGTGCCGCCGTGCTGACCTCCGGGTAG
>JBDTTO010000636.1:0-3024 GCA_039930585.1 Gemmatimonadaceae bacterium | reverse complement strand
AACGCGGCATTGAACGCCCAGAACGCCGCGCCAACTCCGGCCAGCGCGAGCGGCAAACTCAGAAACACCATCCACGCGCCCCACACAGAATCGAATACCAACGCCACAACAAGAACCACCAACGCAATTCCCATCGCAAATACGAGATACAGTCCCTTCTCGCTCTCGTCGGCGTTGAAACCGTTGTTGCGATTGCCATCGAGCGCCGTGTATCCCGACGGCACGTTGATTGACTTCATGAATGCGTCGTGGGTTCGCTGCGCCATCTTCTGCGGCCCGCGAAAATCGTACGCTACCGTTCGCACGTACTGCTGATCTTCGCGCGTGACAAGCGTCAACGCTTCCTGTGCGCGCACGTCCGCAACGTCACCCAGCCGAACGGTCGCACCACCGCGCGACTGCATCATGGCGCTTTGCAGTTGCTCCATCGTGCGCTCGCGAACACCCGCTGCCTTCACATTGACCTGCATCTCCTCTCCACCAATCGTGAGACTGATGCGCCCCGTCGGACCGCGCACCTCACGCGACAATGCCGTCGTAAATTCAGTCGCAGTAATCCCCGCGTGCGCCAACGCCGCGCGATTGGGCTCAAGCACCACAATAAAGTTGCGCTCGGAACCGTAATATCCGCCGGCGGTAATCTTCACGTCCTTGACGCGCGTAATCAGTTCAAGCCGTCGCTTGAGATCGTTCGCAACCTTGGTTACGCCATCGTACGAATATCCAAGCACTTTGATGCGAAACGATGCGTAGGAACCACCGCCGCCCCCAGCACTGAATCCGGGGCCCTCGCCAAATACGCTGACTTGCGCACCACCAATCAGCACCGCGCGTTGCGTCAGCAATTCCTGAAGTTCGAGCGGCACTGACGTCATGCCACCATCGCGCGTGAACAGCACGGACATGAATCCGCTCTTGCCGTCACCACTGCGCGACTCGACAAACTCCACTTCAGGTCGCCCCAAAACGATACTTTCGAATTCGCGAATACCCCGATCAACCGTGCCCGGATCTGATCCGCGTGGGAATGACAGATTCACACTGAGACGCGTGCGGTCACCCCCATACCCACCGCCCCACGCATACCTCGGCACCTTCTTTACGAAACCCCAGGAAACCACCGCCAACACCGCGACGGTTACGGCCAGGGTCAACCAACGCCAGCGCAAGCAGCGTTCCAGTATCCAACGATAAATGCGTCGCGTGCGCCGCCATTCAACTTTGCGTTTCATGGTGCCAAGTCCGATGGCTGGCACGATGAACAACGCCGTAAACACGCTCCACAATGTGGCCATCACAAACGCCGCGGCAAACGGAACAAACGCCGACCGCGCGTCGCCTTGCAGATACAGGAAGGGGAACAACACAACCGCCGTTGTCAGCGTCGACCCAACAACGGCTGGCATAATGCGCGTGGCCGCAGCGGCACGATCATCGGGTGTGTCAGGAACAGTGCTCAGTCGATTTACTACAATGATGGCATTCTGCACGAGAATGCCGATGCCCATTCCCAGTCCTGCCAGCGTCAGCAAGTTTGCGGGAATTGAAAACAGATACAGGCTGAGCGCGGTTCCGGATATTGCAACCGCCGTACTCCCCATAATGAGCGCCACTGCACGCCAACGCTGCAACAACACGGACAACACGATAAGCACGGCAACAAATGAAATCGCACCGCGTCGCGCGAGGTCGCGCAGGTCGTCAGCCAGATCGATACTCTGGTCGTTTGATATCGAGATGGTCACGGCGCGCGGCATTTCTTTGCGAAGCTCCACAATCACTTCGCGCAACTTCGCCGCAGTCTTGATTGCGTCCGCACCCGCGTGACGACTGATCGACACACCAACAGCCGGCCGACCGTTCATTCGGTAAAACGAACCACGCGTGTCTTCTTCCGCGCGCGCTGTCGCCAGTTCTCCAAGCGGGAACACGCGCAATGCCCGGCCGCGAATCGGCAATCGCATCACGTCTTCGAGATCGGCCGGTTGGTCGCGCATCAGCACAGGTCGTGCGGACACACCATTGCTCTCGAAACCAAGCGCTTCAACCAGACGAGCCGAACTTACCGCCGCCGTAATCAGTGCCGGCGACATTCCAATGCGTCGCAACAACGTCGCATCGTACGTCACGGACACACCAAGATCGGCGCCCCCATTGACACTCACGTCGGAAATGCCCTGCACCGCGCTCAGTCTGGGCTTTACACGATCAGTGAGCAATTTCTGCAGCGTTCCCGGCGTGTACGGGCCCGAAACCGAAAGGACCAATAACGGTCGCTCCGCGAGTCCCTCTGGCACATAGTTGCTGACGGCCGGTGTTGTCACTCCCTGCGGAAATTCGGTGCGCAACAACTCCAGTCGCTCGTAAATTGCCAAACGCGTAATCTGAACGTCGGCATTGGGTTCGAGCATGACTTGCAAAGACGAGCTGCCGTCCTGCGAATTACTGTCAACGCGCCTAACGCCGCGCACGCCCTGCACTGCGGCCTCCATCGGGGCCGTGACGTACGCTTCCATCACTTCGGCGGAAGATCCGATCCACGACGCCGATACCGACAAACGCGGCAATTCAACGGTTGTTCGCGTGGCCAGCGGAAGCTTCGTGAATGACACCGCGCCCGCCAGCAAGATCATCACCGAGAGCGCCCACACAACCGATGGGCGCCGAGTGGCAAAGCTGATCACGCGACGACGTCGGTGAGCGGCCCGTTCATTTCGCGCGCACGTTTCGCGCGACGTTCGCTTCGGCGCTCCATCACTGCGTATGCGGTGGGAAGCAGAAAAAACGTCACGAGCAACGCGCTGATTGATCCACCGATAATTCCGGCTGCCAGTGGTTTGTACAATGCGCCACCGCTGCCCCAACCGACAATCAAGGGCAACACGCCGGTGACTGTTGTGATCGAAGTCATCGCGATGGCACGAAGACGTTGGTGGCCGCCCAGGAGAATTGCATCTTCAACCGAATGTCCGGCTTCGCGAAATTTCCGAATCGCATCAAGTTTCACAACGGCTTCGTTGTCGG
>JBDTTO010000635.1:0-3035 GCA_039930585.1 Gemmatimonadaceae bacterium | reverse complement strand
TACAAAGCGCAGCTGAAGGGGCATACGGAAAGGGAATATCATCCGGGGAAGTGAAGGCAGTTCACGCGGCTCGGTGTCAATCACGCCGAGCCGCGTCGTCATGCGGATTCCCTGACCGGAAGCAACAGTCCTTCCAGGAAGAAGGCGGCAAGTTCAGCACGCCCGCCGAGTCCGGATTTCTGATACACGGACACGGCGTGCTGCCGCACTGTGCGTTCACTGCGACCGGTGAGCGCAGCGGCCTGCTTGTGTCCATGGCCCTTGAGCAGCAACAACGCCACCTCCCGCTCGCTGGGGGTAAGCTGCCAGGTCTCAAACTGAACATCGATGGCGTTCCCCAGCCCTTCGAGCGCGCGTTCCGCGCTGGCGCGCCACTGATCGCGTTCCGCGCGGCGTAGCTCCAGCGAACCCTGTGTTTCGCTGAGCACCGAGGACGCGCGTCGCCACCCTCCTGCGAGGTAGATCGCGGACCCAACGCTCAAAACCATGAGCACCAGTTCGTAGACCACGTGCGGTGTGAGCCAGGAGCTGGGCGCATCGAGATAGATCCATAGCTCCGCCCAGGGCGACTCCCACGAGCAGCCCCATCACCACCCGGCGAAATCGCGGGGTGTCGAATGTCAGGTCGGTCTCAACTCCTTGCCCCACATGCACCTCCGTGCAATCTCCGTCATTTGCCGGATGCCTCCGACAAGTGCCGGAATATCCCTGATCGCGTCAAACGCCGGATAGCTGTGCGCGTTGCGAATCCTGAATGTGTGTCCAACACCAACAGGAGCCAACCGATGTTGAATCAAATCGCAGCCGCAACTCTTCTCCCCGATCCGTTGCATCCCGCCATCGTGCACATGCCCATCGCCTTGATGGTGCTCGTACCTGCCTTTGCCGCGGGAGCCCTATGGGCGATAAAACGAGGCGCGGCGCCATTGAGGGCGTGGGGCATCACTACTGCGCTGCTTGCGGCGCTGGCTTTAAGTGCGTGGGCGTCGCTGGAAACCGGCGATTCGCAGGGGGAACGCGTGGAGAAGATTGTAGCCGAGGCGCCGCTGGAAACGCACGAAGAAGCAGCCGAAACATTCCTCACGCTCTCGGTGATCGTACTCGGCATTGCCGTACTCGGCCTGCGCAACGGGAAGCTTGGAAGTGGTGCGCGACTGGTCGCGAGCGCTGGTACGCTGGGGCTGTTGATCGCGGGATACAACGTGGGTCATTCGGGCGGTGCGCTCGTATATACGCATGGTGCGGCTACCGCGTACACATCTGGCGCGAGTGCACGCGCTGTGGCGGGCGCAGACGGCGATGGTGAGGACAGACGGTAGTTGAGAGTAGCGATCCGAAGTCGAAACATTTCAACGATCAGGCTCAACCACAATTGGCGCCGTCCATCGAAACGTTCCCCATTCCAGCGTCATCCGGCCGTGTCGCGCGTCCGTTGCAACAATGGAAATCGTGAACTTTTCGACCGTGCTCGAATTTGTTTCGCTCGTGAGCGGGCCTTTGCCAAGGTCGAACGTGTAGTTGTATCCCGTGCCCCACTGCCCTGTCTCTTTGTTCACAATCAACTCGACGCCGGATTTGCGGGGATTCGTCCAGAGAGTGTACGCACCGGCGGGTACGTGAATGCCAGCGATGATGATGGGCTTGTCGGTCCAGAATTGTGTTGCGGCATTCGCACCGGTGCGCCACACAAAGTCATAGTCGATAACGCCGCCGAGGAGAGTGCGGTTGCGCGCGAGTGGACGCGAATAGTCGATCACGAACTTCGCATCGCCAATGCTTGCGCGCACGGTGTCGCGCACGCTCAGCTGATGCATTCCCGTACTCGATTCCTGCGCAGCGAAGCGTGTACCGACCGCGCTGACGTCGGGTGATTCTGTCAGACGCGAAACTTCAACTTTGTACGTCGTGCGTTGTCCGGAGTACGTCAACAGACGATGCAGTGAGTCGAGTGTTGCATCTGCCGTGCCGGCCAGCCAATCGTGATGAATTTCCGCCTTGCCTGGCGCCACTGTTCGCACGAATCCTCGGTGCGATGGAAATTTGTCAAATTCGCGATCAATGTAGAATTGATGCACTTCGACACTGTCGCCGAGTTTGAGATTTGTCGCGGCCGCGCGTCGCAACGCAGCCTGAAAATACAGATCAATCAAACTGTACATTTGCGGCAAGTGCGCCATGGTGATAAACGCGCCGGTGTTGAAGTCGCGCGCTACTTCGCCGGTTGAATCACGCTTGACCAGGTGTACTTTCCCGCCACCAACATCAGCCGTAACAACGCGTTCGCGCTGATTGCCAGGTTCACTGGGCGTCGTGATGCGCATTTCGAGATGGCGAATGCTGCCATCATCGGCAAGTGTGAGTTTGGTGTGCCGGATTCTCACGCGCGGAAAACGATCAACTTCATCGCTTTCGACAGTGTTACCGCGCCGCGTTACTGATTCAACCGAAACGGTGTCGTTGCCAAGGCGCGCGATAAATCCGTAGTGCTCAGCGGGGGCGGATGGTGAACACGCCGCGAGTGCGATGAGCACAATGAGTGTGGGTTTCATAGCAGCAAACGTTGCTGCCTCACTTCCGAGACAGCAACGCTGTTGGGACGAAGCGTGCGTTTTAACTACTGAATCTTGCGAATCGCACCACAGGCCAGCGGCAGTGTGATACGCGCTGGAATTGTACCCAATGATGAAACCGTTCCGGGCAACGTGATCGATTCGGGAACGCCGTGCACCATCGCAACTCGGCGCGAAAGATCGATGTGTCCGCCCGCGTACACTTTACCGAACGCGCTTTCCAGCGATGACAACGACACGGTTTTCGTGTAGTCGTAACTGCCAGACTTTTCTGCGTGTGGGTATGTGTGAGTTGGAATGTCCATCGCAATTGGATCGGCGTTGAACGGGACCATCGTCGTTCCCGCGGCCGGCGAAGTTTCCAGAATATCGATCAGGCCATCGTGACTTGTATCGGCCGAAATTGTTGGACATGCGGACTGATGTCCGTCCGGGAAACCATGAAAGTGCTGCCAGTGTTCGATG
>JBDTTO010000634.1:0-3044 GCA_039930585.1 Gemmatimonadaceae bacterium | reverse complement strand
CCGGCCTGGCGGAGCATTTTATCCACGAGCGTTGTCTTGCCGTGGTCGACGTGTGCGATGATGGCGATGTTGCGGATTTGCATAGCCTGAAAAGTTAGCCGGTTCAGGTGCGTTGAAACAACCCGCAGTGCCGCGGGAAACGCATGTTTTTCTAGTCGATTCGCCCCTGATGCTTCGCCGAGGATCAGCTGGTACCCGCTCGTTTCGTGCAAATGTCACCCGGAAGCCTTTCCGAAGTATTACAAGAATTCCGGAATGCTTGCCTCATCGAAAAATTGCCGATAGTGTGATGGTACTTCTCCCATCTCTCAGGAGTCGTCCAATGCACAAGAACCAGTCGGACGCCGCAAATTCCTATCCCACAGGTCGGGGATACGGAAACGACTACATGCGCGGCGGTGAGGTATTCGGTGGATATGGCTACAGCAGCCGCCCTGAATACGAGATGCGACGCGGCGATACCGCCGAAAATGAACTGAGGAAATTGCAGTCCAACCCAGAAGAGGAGCCAAGTAGTCCGCCGCCTTAAAGCGATGGCCTTAGACAGGCCTACCTAACGCGAGGTACCTTGCCCCGCAGCGACCGCCATTGAGCGGTCCACCGTAAACGTGGCCAGCGAGCAATGCTTGCTGGCCACCTTTTTGTTAAATGGGTGCGTTTTCGCGAGAACGGAGTACGCAATCCCGCGCCATCAAAATGCTCGCAATCATGCTGTTCGCGTCGGCGATGCCCTGTCCTGCAATATCCAGCGCCGTTCCGTGATCGGGCGACGTGCGAATGAACGGCAACCCCAGCGTGACGTTTACCGCTGAGCCAAAACTCGCGACCTTGATTGCGGTCATTCCCACATCGTGATACGGTGCAATTACCGCATCAAATTCGCCGCGCATTGCACGCACAAACACGGTGTCTGCGGGAAATGGACCCGACAATTGATTGGCGCGTGCAGCCGGCGTTAGAAGCGTGTCGTCTTCATTGCCAAACCGACCACCATCACCCGCATGCGGATTGAGCGCGCACAACGCCAACCGTGGACGTTGAATACCAAACCATTTTTTCAAACCTTCTCGTGTTCCGCGTGCGGCCTGCGCGATGGCATCCGCCGTTACTGCATCCACAACATCACGCAACGCGATATGAGTTGTGGCAAGCACCACCCGCAACTTGTCCGAAGCAAGCATCATCGTTGTAGGCTGACCTGCGAGCGCCGCCAGCATCTCCGTGTGCCCCGGATAGTCGTAACCGCCGGCCAACAGCGCGGCCTTATCGATTGGTGCGGTTACAATGCCGTCCGCCACTCCTGACTGCACGAGCGCCACGGCGCGCTCGATTGCGAGGCCAGCAAATTTCCCCGCCAACGCGGCCGCCTCAAGCGGCGAAGCATCACTCGCAAGAACCGCCAACCAGTCGCCAATACTTTCATCGACAGCAACACCAGCGCCGCCTGGTCCGACAATGATGAACGAAATGCCGGAATGATGAAGGCGCTCATCGCTGAGCGCCTTTGCAACAATCTCCGGTCCGATGCCGCGCGGATCGCCAACCGTAATTGCGAGTCGCACGGGGCGCGCAGCGCGCATTGCGTCAACGCGCATTGCGTCAACGCGCACTGCGTCAAAGCCCGCCGCGTCCGCCACTACAATTTGTCTGGCGACTTGCTTGGTGCCTTGCCGGCGTCTGTTGCAAGCCTGGTTTCGTCGAGCTTCCAGACGTAGGCATCCTTTCGCAACGAGTCGAGAAAGCGCCGCGTGCTACGATCTTCGGTGAGGTTTGCGCGCAAACGCACACGAAGTTCACCAATGGTGTAGTCGCCCTCGGTTTTCATATCCGTGATCTGGATAATGATTGGCTTGTCGAGATTGATTGTCGGATCATGAATACCGAACGGTCCGACAATATCGCCGGCTTTGTGTCCCTTGATCGCGTTCTGATAATTCTCCGGCAACGAATCGATGCGCCAGTCTGGAACGCTGCGATCTTCCTTGTTGGCTTCGTCATGGAACTGCGCGGTCAGCGTGTCGTAGTTCGCACCATTTCGCCACAATGTTGCAACGCTGTCCGCCAACTTCATTGATTTCTTTTCGTCAGTGCTGTCAACAACAAACTTGATCAGAATGTGCCGCGCTTTCACCTCGCCTGGCTTGACGCGGTCAACACGAATGAGGTGATAACCGAACACGGTTTCAACCACCGGGCTGATGACACCGGGATTCATGTTGAACATCACGCGTTCAAACTCGGGCACCATCGCGCCGCGACGGCTCCAGCCAAGATCGCCACCTTGTGCTGCTGATCCATCCTGCGAGTACCGTTTGGCGAGAGACTCAAAGTCTGTCGGGTGCGTTTCCAGTTCTTTGGCCAGCGAATCGATTTTCGCGCGCGCGCGTGCCTTGGACTCGACCGACGGATGAATGGGCAGGATGATCTGACGGAACGAAACGGAGGCTTGCCGCTTTGGAAAACGTCCCTTGTTCGCCTCGAATTCCTTGGTCACTTCGGCTTCAGTGATTGGCACTGCCGGAATGCGTCCTTCACGCTTCATTTTGCCCATCAAGTCGCGCTTGACCATGCTGCTACGCAGCAAGTCTTCGCGATTTTTCTTGAACTCGGCGACTGAACCGAAACCCGACTCCTTGAGCGCGCGAGAAAATTCGGCCTCAGTTGGAAACTTGTCTCGCACTTCCTTGAAGTCTTCGTTGGCCGCCTGCATTACGTCCGATTCGGCAACTTCGACTTTCTCGGTCTTGGCCTTTTGGAGCAACAGCTGATCATCAATGAGATCGTTGACCGCTTTGTTCATCAGTCCGTCAACGCCCGCGGAATCCATCGTTGGATCCTGGGTCCGCATCTGAATGACGCGAGCCATGACTTCTGACAAGAGCACCACGTCGCCGTTCACCACGGCCATCACGCGATTGATGATGAGCGGATCTACTTTTTGCTGATCCTTGACGGGCGGTGCAGCGGCTGGCTTTGACTGCGCCAACGCCGGAACTGCGCCGCCGAGAATCAGAAGTGCGGCCGCCGTTCGGGCGATGCGTGAA
>JBDTTO010000633.1:0-3052 GCA_039930585.1 Gemmatimonadaceae bacterium | reverse complement strand
ACGGGATCTGTTCCCAGGTTCACTACTTTGAATGTGGCAGTGCTGCCTGGATCAACACGCGCGGTTCCCGCAGTGCGTGGTGACAGTGGGCGCACACCTTCCACCATCGCCTTGATGTGTTCCGGCGTTGTACCACAACAGCCGCCAACAATTTTCGCACCCGCCTGAATAAGGTGTCGCGCATACGACGCCATGTATTCGGGACTCGCCATGTACATGGAGCGCCCGCCAACGTCGCGCGGCATTCCGGCATTCGGCTGCGCCGACAACTTGCGCGTCGTAACCGCCGCCATGCGTTCTATCGCTTCGAGAATCGTTTGCGGACCTACTGAACAGTTGAGACCAATCACATCAACATCGAGACGATCAAGTTCCTGCGCGATATCTTCGGGCGACGCGCCAAATGACGTTGTTTGATCGGGGCCAACCGTTGCCTGAGCGATGACGGGCATGGCCGCATCGACTGCGCGCGCGGCAATTATCGCCTGTTCAAGTTCAACGAGATCGGAAAACGTCTCAAGTACAAAACAATCCGCGCCGCCCGCGCGCAGTGCGACCATCTGCTCGCGAAAGAGGGCCTGCGCTTCATCGCGGCTGGTTGGTCCGAACGGTTCAATGCGAATTCCCAGTGGGCCAACCGCTCCGGCGACGAGACGATTTTCGCCCGCCGCTTCGCGAGCAAGTTCCGCCGCGCGCTGATTGATCGCGCTGGTCTGCCCCTCCAATCCGTACTGCGAAAGCTTGAGGCGATTCGCGCCAAACGTATTCGTCTCCAGCACTTCGGCACCCGCCTTCACATACAGCGCATGCACGTCACGCACGAGATCGGGCGATTTCAGCGCCAGTTCGTCGTAGCACTGATTGATGAACACGCCACGGGCATACAGCATCGTGCCCATCGCGCCATCGAAAATCACGACCTGGTCGGGGTCGAGGAGTCGGGCGAGCAGGTTCGCGCGCGGGCGGGCGGAGAAATCCGTCATAGCTGGCTGAATGGGATCGTTTCGAAGATTTTCATAAGGATATCTTGATATGCTCATCCCAGCAAGTAAGCTTCAAGCCGTGGACGCCCTACTCGCCGCCCTGAAATCCGCCGCCGAACCCACTCGGCTACGCCTGCTTGCCCTCCTGTCTCACGGCGAAGCGACGGTGTCCGAGCTGTGCCGCATCCTGGCCCAGTCTCAGCCGAGGGTTTCGCGCCATCTCAAGCTGCTGACGGACGGAGGCCTGGTCGACCGCTTCCCCGAGGGGTCGTGGGTCTTCTATCGATTGGCCGACGGACCGGTGGCGTCACCGCTGGTGCAGCAGCTGGTGAAAAATCTTGATCTGGATGACGCGCGACTCGCTTCTGATCGCCAGCGTCTCGACGTCGTTCGTGCGCAGCGCACCGCGAATGCGCAGGCCTACTTCAAGGAAGCCGCGGAAGATTGGAACGCGATTCGTTCGCTGCATGTCGACGAACGCGAAGTCGAACAGGCGATTCAACAAGCGTTAGGCGATGCGCCAATTGCCAACATGCTGGATGTTGGAACCGGCACAGGTCGCATGTTGGAGTTGGTTGGTCCGCGCGCTGGTCGCGCACTTGGTGTCGACATCAGTCACGATATGCTGCGCATTGCGCGCGAAACGTTGGAACGCACCGCGCAACCACATGTGCAGGCGCGTCAGGGCGACATGTATCGACTACCGTCCGTTGCGAATGCACACGACCTGGTGTTGGTGCATCAGGTGCTGCACTTCGCGGACGAACCTGCATCAGTGATTGCTGAAGCGACGCGTGTGTTGCAACCGGGTGGTCGTTTGTTGATCGTCGATTTCGCGCCGCACCGCGTTGAAGAACTACGCAGCGAGCATCAACATCGACGTTTGGGTTTTACTGAGGATGAAGTACTCTCGTGGTGTACCGCCTGCGGATTGCAGGGAAGCGTCGTTTCGCGTCTGCCAGGCGCGCCGCTTACGGTGCTACTGTGGCTGTGTCACAAACCAGGGAACGCTGCAACCAGCAGTTCCACTGGCACACAAGGAAAACAGTGATGGATAGAATTTCTGCACGCCGGGCCCGATTGGCAAAACTGGATGCGCTGTTGCGCGAGCGTATTCTGGTTCTTGATGGAGCCATGGGTACGATGATTCAAACTTATGGTCTCAAGGAAGCAGACTATCGGGGCGAACGGTTTGCCGACTATCCGTCGGACCTCAAGGGCAACAACGATTTGTTGCTGCTCACAAAGCCTGATCTCATTCGTGCAATCGAGCGCGAGTATCTTGAGGCGGGCGCGGACATTCTTGAAACAAACACGTTCAACGCGAACGCGGTTTCGCTCTCTGATTACAACATGGAGAGTCTGGCCTACGAATTGAATGTGGCCGGTGCGTCAATCGCCCGGTCGTTGTGTGATGAGTTTGAACAGCGTGATCCATCGCGTCCGCGTTTTGTGGCGGGCGTACTTGGTCCGACAACACGCACTGCATCAATCTCACCATCGGTCGATGACCCGGGTGCGCGAAACGTTTCATTCGATGCGTTGGTGGCAGCGTATGACACCGCGCTGCACGGACTGCTTGATGGCGGCGCCGACATTCTGATGGTCGAAACCATTTTCGACACATTGAACGCAAAGGCCGCGTTGTTTGCGATCGAACAGTATTTCGGTGCGGGAAACGAACGCGTTCCCGTGATGATTTCCGGCACGATTACGGACGCCAGCGGTCGAACACTGTCTGGTCAAACGGCCGAAGCGTTCTGGACGTCGGTCGCACACGCAAAACCAATCTCAATCGGATTGAATTGTGCATTGGGAGCGGCGCAGCTGCGTGAACATGTAGTGGAGCTGTCGCGTCTCGCCAACGTGCACGTAAGTGCGCATCCAAACGCCGGATTGCCGAATGCGTTTGGTGGATACGACGAAACTCCCGAAACCATGGCAACTGCGCTCTCCGAATGGGCGCATCATGGTTTGCTCAACATCGTTGGCGGATGCTGCGGTACAACGCCCGCACACATCAAGGCAATTGCCGATGCGGTTCACGGTGTCGCCCCGCGTCAGCTGCC
>JBDTTO010000632.1:0-3052 GCA_039930585.1 Gemmatimonadaceae bacterium | reverse complement strand
GAATTATTCCGGCAGCGGAATCGAAACGACCTTCACACAAGGCGAAGACGCGTGTCTGACCAGCATGGTGCCGGAGATGCCGGCCGCACCGTCGTCCCGACAATCGTTGCTCGTTGTTGGCACGCTGCCCGACATCATCGAAGATCAGTTTGCGCGACTGTTCGGCGCGATGGGCATTGACGATGTCCAATTCTTTCCGCCGCGCAATTCAGTAACTCTGCCTGAAATCGGACGCGGGACACGCGTGTTGCTGGCGCAACCGTTTCTCGGCGAAACGCTTCGCGCGATGATCAAACGCGGCGCCACGCACGTACAATCGCCGTTTCCGTTTGGCGCTGAAGGCACGACCGCATGGTTTCGCGCAGCAGCATCTGCGTGCGGAATTGATATGGACATCGTCGCCGATGTTACGGCGCTGCCCGAACGTCGCGCACGCGCCGCGCTACAGCGCCACCTGCCAAACATGAAAGGCCGTCGCGTCTTTCTCTTCCCGGATTCACAACTCGAAATTCCGCTCGCACGATTTCTGTCGCGCGAACTCGGTGCCGAATTGGTGGAAGTCGGAACTCCGTATCTCGATCGGCAAACGGTCGGAATCGAGATGGATCTCTTGCCCGACAACACGCAGGTGAGCGAAGGCCAGGACGTCGACGCGCAACTCGATCGTTGCCGCGCTGCGCGTCCGGATCTCGTTGTGTGTGGATTGGGACTCGCGAATCCGCTGGAAGCCGAAGGCATGATGACGAAGTGGTCCATCGAACTGGTGTTCTCCCCAATTCATGGATACGAACAAGCAGGTGATCTGGCCGAACTTTTTGTACGGCCGCTTGATCGGCGCTCGCGTCTGGCGGTCTGACCATGAAACTCAGCGTCTGGACCTACGAAGGACCGCCGCATGTGGGTGCGATGCGCATCGCGACATCCATGACCGGCATTCACTACGTGTTGCACGCGCCGCAGGGCGACACCTACGCCGATCTGCTCTTCACGATGATCGAACGTCGCGACACCCGACCACCGGTTACGTACACGACGTTTCAGGCGCGTGATCTTGGTTCAGACACTGCCGACCTGTTCAAGCGCGCCGCGAAGGATGCGTACGATCGCTTTAAGCCTGATGCGATGTTGGTTGGTGCGTCTTGCACCGCCGAACTCATTCAGGATGATCCGGGCGGACTGACGAAGGCGCTCAACTTGCCCGTGCCGGTAATTCCATTGGAGTTGCCCGCATATCAGCGCAAGGAAAATTGGGGCGCCAGCGAAACGATGTACCACATGGTGCGCGCGTTATGTGTTGCGCCGCCGTCGCCACTGCGTGCCCCCCGCGCCGATAACGTGCGTCCACGTTGCAATCTTCTCGGATCAACGGCGCTCGGATTCCGCAATCGTGATGATGTCGTTGAAATCACGAAACTGTTGAATCGCATAGGCGTCGACGTTTCCGTGTGCGCACCGCTGGGCGCAACGGCGGCGGATATCGCTCGTTTGCCCGAAGCCGATTTCAACGTTGTGTTGTATCCGGAAATTGCGCGCACGACCGCCACGTGGCTTGAGCGCACGTACGGTCAGCGCATGACGAAGACCGTGCCTCTTGGCGTTGGAGCCACGCGCGATTTCGTGAGCGAAGTCGCAGCACTTGCTTCGATCGATCTTGAGTCGCTTGGCGGACTCGATGCCATCATGAGTTCGCGACTGCCGTGGTATTCGCGTTCGGTTGACAGCACGTATCTCACCGGCAAGCGCGTGTTCATTTTCGGCGACGCGACACACGCAATTGCGGCCGCCCGTATCGCGCGCGACGAACTTGGATTCACCGTTGTGGGACTTGGCACCTATAGTCGAGAGCAGGCGCGCGATGTGCGCGACGCTGCGGCGTTGTACGGTGTTGAAGCACTCATCTCCGATGACTACCTGGAAGTCGAAGCGAAAGTCGCGGAGTTGGCGCCGGAGCTCGTGTTAGGATCGCAGATGGAACGCCATATCGCCAAGCGGTTAGGCATCCCGTGTGCTGTGATTTCAGGACCCTTTCATGTGCAGGATGCGCCTGCGCGCTATTCGCCGCAGATGGGACCCGAAGGGACCAATGTCATTTTTGACACATGGGTTCACCCACTGATGATGGGACTCGAAGAACATCTGCTCACGATGTTTCGCGAAGACTTCGAGTTTGCGGATGGCACGCGCTCACATCTGCACGAGAAGGCACACGCTCCGCAAACCAAAACGGAAATGCGGGCAACGGTCGTGCTCGATGACGAATCAGACGAGCCGGTAACGGCGGACGTCGTGGCCATTGACGACCTGGTTGACGAACCTGAAACGGAATTGCCGACTGCCGCACGCTGGGTTGCCGAGGCCGAACGCGAACTCGGCAAGATTCCATTTTTTGTTCGTGGCAAAGCGCGACGCAACACTGAGAAATTTGCCGTCGAACGCGGACTTGCGGTGATCACGGTGGACACGCTGTACGAAGCCAAAGCGCACTTCGGCAGGAATTGAGATGAAATCCGCGCCCCGCACGAACTCGGCTCCTATTCGTTTTGTCATCGTGACGCTTGATGCGCACCTGGCAGGCGCGAGCGAGCGTGCGGCAGCGGCGTTGCGGGCCGAAGGCGTGAACGTTGAGCTCACGATGCATGTCGCGTCAGACTGGATGCGTGACGCGTCCACGATTGAGCCGTGTCGCGCAGATATTGCGAAGGCTGATCTCATTGTCGTAACGCAGCTGTTCATGGAAGATCAGGTGGCGGCCATTCGGGATGTGCTGGCTGAGCGCGCAGACAAGTGCGATGCGGTGATGGTGGCGTTGTCTGCGGCGGAATTGATGCGTTGCACGCGGATGCGCGGCTTCAGCATGGGTGGCCAGTCGGATAACAGCGCGTGGTCACCAATGGCGATCATGCGTCGCATGCTTGGCGGCAAGCGTACGGCCGGTAGTTCGGGCGAACGTCAGATGGCGGCGTTACGTCGCGTGCCGAAGCTGCTCAAATACGTACCGGGCACGGCGCAGGACGTGCGCGCGTACTACTTGCTCATGCAATACTGGCTTGCG
>JBDTTO010000631.1:0-3061 GCA_039930585.1 Gemmatimonadaceae bacterium | reverse complement strand
GACACTCACGGATTTGTTCTGTCGTGAGTCGGGGCTGCGATTCCGGAACGCACGGAATGGCTTGAACGAACCGGATGATGCAACCGACGTGTTGCGTCTGGCGGTGGCGGCGACTGTGCGTGCGGATCGCGGATATGCGTCGAAAGATGCGATGGTGGATGCGCCGGTGCCGCCGTTGCCGGAGTTCAGGATGATTCTCGGAGATTGATTTACCGGCCCCGAATGTGATCTCCGTACACAACGCGTGATTTCGAAGCGCGTTGTGTTGGAAATAATTGGCGGGAATTGAGTACATTCTGATAAGTCACTTTGGAGGAACTGATGAATCGTCTTCGCGCCGCTGCGGGACTGATACTTGCGGGAGTTTTTGCCGGAATCGTTGCCGCGTGTTCTAACGGCGCAGACGACGGTGGTAATGCCGATGTCGTGACCAAAGTTGTCGTCGGTTCGGACAGTATTCAGTTGTTGGACGGCAAGCGCGATACCCTTGAAGCACGCGCGTTAAACAGCCGAGGTGAGGTTGTTGGTAACGCGCCAATTACGTGGACGAGTACAAATCCCGACGTTGTTGCAATCATCAACAACAACGTTGCACTGACTGAAAGTCTTGGCACCGCCTACGCGGTTGCAACGGCCGGCGGTTTTTCTGATTCCACCAAGATTGTTGTGGCGCAGGACACTTCGCTGCCTCCTGCCATTTCAGTGTTCATTCTTGGGCCGGTGGAGAATCAGTTCATTGGTGATTCACTGAAGCTCAGTCTGCGCATTTTCACCAAGAACACTCTGTCCGCATTGCGGCTCGTTGTTGGTCCGACCACGATTCCGCTGGACTTGTCGAAGCTGGTGCTCGTAGGCGGGGCGGATGTTTACAACTGGAACAGCAACATTTCTCTCGCTGACGTGCCGTCAGGCAACTTCGCGCTGAGTGTTACTGCGACAGACGTCAGGAACTCGAGTGGAAGTTCCACTGTTTCGGTGCGACACGATATTCCCCCGAAGATCAACGTGCTTGCACCGATCAACGACTACGACGTGTACACCGGTTCAATTCCACTTCGCGTTACCTGTGTGGATGTGGAGAAGTCCGGTTGCACCGAACTTACGGTGGATTTCTCAGGCGTTAGCGCAACAGGCGCTCTGATTAATCGGAGAGTTGCTACCGGAACGTCGTTGATTGATGTGTCGGTGCCAGTAAGTGATTGGGGCGTAACGACGTTGAGCGTGCAGATTTCCGCCAAGGATTCTTCCACACAAGGCACGATTTTACAGCGGAAGATTTTGGTGGCCAACAATCCGTCGCTGCAGCGAATCGCGACTGTGCCGGGATTTGCAATCGATGTGGACGGAGCACGTGTCTTGTACACACTTCGCCCTGACAGCGGCGCATTGCACATGCGAAATGCCGCTGGCCAGGACGAAACTGTGTTCGACTCTTTCCGGCTCAAAATTGCGGCGGGCTATCTGATGCCGTTTGGTGCTTTATTCCTTTTCTCCGACAACAATGCGCCAATAACCTTGCTGCTGCGTGAATACCGAAACGGAAATCTGATTGCTCTTAACGGAGCGACGTCCAAGTTGGTTGCCAACGGACCGTTCGCTGCGTGGACGTATCCTCCGACCTCACCGCTGACGTTTCGCGACTTTACCGCCGGAACACAACGCACGGCGGTTATTGGAACCCTTCAAAGTTTTCACGTTTCAGCGAACGGGCACATCGTGTATTCGCTCAGCAAGGATGGGCCGTTCCTCCCACCAAATGGCAACCAGATAACGTTCGACAGCACAGATATTTCGCACGATTTGAGCGCCACAAACGTCTTTCCGAAGACCGATGGCGTGAGCGTCATCTACACCAAGCTCACTGTTCCTACGTCAGGGGCCGATACGTACACCATTTTGTGGTCACCGACACGACAAGACACGCTTGCTGCGTTTCGCTCTGCGGTGCCCACCGGCAATTACGACATTGCGGACGGTTGGGTCGCGTATCAAAAGCCCGACGCGAGCGGCTCGCTGCAAGTGTGGACGCGAAGCCCAGGCGGCACCGACAAACAGGTGACATTTTTCGCTGCAAACAGCGCTGTCGAATTAATGGCGCCTGACGGTACGGTGGTATTCAATAATCAAGGAACGCGATACGTCGCGCGGCCGCCGTACGGGGCAGTGACCACTCTCGGGGATTTGACTCCGCGGGTCGTTGCGCGCAACGGTGCGCTGTTTTTCCTGTTTGGAGGATCGGTGTTCAAAGTGAACTGACAACGTGCGCGTCAGTGTTCCAGACTCGCGCGATCTCCGCTTTTGAAAATTCTGAACAGATAGAAAAACGAAGGCAGTAGAATCAAAGTGCCCACCGCCAGCGTCCCCAACACCCACAGCAGCGTCGCCCTCGGCGCAGCCAGCTCCGCGATCGTGCGATTGGGTGGCAGCATGAACGGATACTGCGCCCACGCCCAGCCCCACACGATAAAGCTTGCTTGAGCGGCGACGGCAATACGCGCCATTGCATACGCACGTTTCCAAAGCGCAACAATTCCGCTGATCGAAAACACTGTCGTTGCGCCAAGCAAGAACACGGCGCGTACGCCGCGCGTTAAAGCGGTGAAGACCAGCGGAGCATCGCGTTCGGCAAATATCGCCGCAACCGCGGCCATCGCTGCCACAGCGCCGGATGCCCATAGAGCGCGCATGCGGAAATCGTTTCGCAGTTCTTCGCTTGCGGCTTCGACCGTGAGATACGTCGCCGCCAGGAGTGCGAACAGACATAGCGTGAGTAGTCCGATCGACAGCGCAAACGGCGTACACCACGGCATCACATATCGCGCAACAAATGTTGGTGCCGCCGCCAGCGCCGCTTGAGGAGATTCATGCAGCGGAACATTGCCCGCCACCACCGTGCCGACACAAACACCCAACAGAATTGGCGTAAGCAAACTCGCGATCGAGAAAATCAATCCCCATCGGTGCTGCACCGCGTCAGCCTGACTGTCGTACGAACGAAACGTGAACGCCGAGCCGCGCAATACCACGCCAAACAGCATCAGCGTGAGCGGGATGTGTAATT
>JBDTTO010000630.1:0-3061 GCA_039930585.1 Gemmatimonadaceae bacterium | reverse complement strand
TCATGGACTCGATAGTGTCTTTGCCGCCCATCATGCGAAGTGTCGATGCGTTGCCCGTCGGTGTCTTGCCTTGTTTGTTAGCCCAGAATCTTGAGTACGCGAGCTGCTGCAGCACGCCGTTGTTAATCCACGTTTGTTTACCCATCGGCAAACCTTCACCATCAAACGGCGCGGCTGGTAACAACGGATCAGATGGGTCGGACACAAGAGTCACGCGTTCGTCCATGATTTTTTCGCCAACGCGCGTGCCACCTGGTTTGGCAAATGCGCTGCGTCCCTCGTCCGCGGCGCGCGCTTGCAATGCGCCACTCACCAACGAGATGAGATCGGCCGTTGCCTGCGGTTCGAAGATGACGGTGTAACGTCCTGGTTCGACTGCGACGGGATTGCGTGAGCGACGCGCCTTGTCAATCGCTTGTTGCGCGACGGCTTCGGTGTCGAGTTTCGTCCAGTCGTTGTGCTCCATGCCCGACCAGCCAGAACCGGTTCCATCATTCGTGCGCGCAGTCAGCGTGTAGTTGGCGTTCGTGCTGCGCTGGTACGCAAACAGTCCGGCATTGGTACCGATGGCCTGCGCGGTCGCATTGCAAACGATGTAACCCGCAACGGTCAGTTCTTTGCCCGCACGTGCCGGCGCCAATGCGCGCAAGGCCGCCTTTGCGCGATCATCCGCTGTAAGATCGGCAGTTGAGTCGTACCACGTGGGAACCGTACTGTACGTTTGCGCAGCCAATTCTCCCATGTATTCGGGATCTTCGGGGGCAAGTTTCGCGAGCGCTTCTGATGACTCCACGGCGCGACGCAATCCTTCGTCGGTCCGATCGTTGGTTACAACGGACGCTTTGCGTTTACCAAACACACTTTGAATACGAATCGTGGTATTGGTGGTTACGCCCGACGTCGAAATCTGATTGTCGGCAAAACGCAAATTGGTTTCACGACCGCTGTTAACTGACACACGCACCGCGTCGCTCTTGGAAAACTTGATAGCACGTGTCACCAGCGCTTCGGCGTCGGCCTTGTTCAACACACCACCCGGAGCTGCCGCGAGACGTCTCGGAAAATCCATCTCGCGACTCATGACGCACGCCCCGTGTTGATCACGTTCACGTTCTTGAATCGTGTTGGCGGGCAACCATGACTCACCGCGTTTGATTGTCCCGGTTGTCCTTTGCCATCGTTGAACGTCCCGCCAAACTCGTAGCTGGATTTGCCTCCCAGCATATCAAGCGAATTCCAGAAGTCAGGCGTGCGCATCTGATACGCAACGTCTTTCAATTGTCCGACAATTTTTCCGCCTTTCACTTCATAACAGAGCTGCGCGCCAAACTGGCCGTTATAACGCTGCTGATCGATCGAATAGGACGAACGGCCAATCATCGCAATGCCTTTGTCCGTTGCCGCAATGAGATCGTTCCACGACAGATCTTTTTCGCCAGGTTGCAGTGACACGTTCGGCATGCGCTGAAACGCGACGTCGGCCCAGCTCTGCGCATACGAACAACCGTGCGAACGCGTCGGTTGACCGTTTTTCTTGTACCACCAATCCAACCACGGCGCCTGTTCGCGATTGGTTTGGTAGTCAACAAAGATTCCGTCTTTGACGATATGAAAATCATTGGGCTGCACACCGTCGTCGTCGTAACCGATCGTCGCCAGCGCACCAACTTCCGAACGATTGCCCACAAGGTTCATCATCGGTGGGCCAAGCTTGAGTTGACCCAACACCTTCTCCGGCGGCGCAATGAAACTGGTGCCTGCGTAGTTGGCTTCGTATCCCATCGCGCGATCAAGCTCGGTGGAATGCGCCATCGATTCGTGAATGGTCAGAAACAGTTGCGACGGATGCAGAATGAGATCATACCGCCCAACATCCACCGACTTGGCCGTCAACTTCTCGGCAGCCTCTGCCCCCCATTTCTGCGCGTTCGTTACGATGTCCGCTTCCAGCACGTACTCCCAACCGCGTGCGTGCGGCTGCACAACTTCCGGCCCGCGCACGGCGGTCTGTGTGCGATCGGCCGAGACTGCGGTGCATGACATCGTGACCCAGCTGCGAACGTAGTCCTGCGTGATCACTGAGCCTTCGGTGTTCGCGTAGTTGCGTTCTTCCTTGATGAAACTCAATCCGGAATTCACGAAACGAATCGTCGGCACTTTGAGCGCGGCTTCATTCGCGCGCAGCAGCAAGTCTGCTTTCTGTTCAACCGGGATTGTGAAGGGATCCACTTTGTATGCACTGCGCCAGGTTGCATTGGGATGCGCGGGCGACGGCGAAAGTGTTACGCGACGATCCTGCGCCACGCGATTGGCTTTTGCAATTGCAACTGCCTCCTGCGCGGCAGCGCCGACTCCCGGCTTCGTCAATTCCTGCGTTGCGCAAAAGCCCCAGCAACCATCAACCAGCACACGCACGCCGCAGCCCATCGTGTCCGTATCCACAACATCCGTGACTTGTTTTTCGCGCGTTTGAACAGAGTTGTTGCGATTGCGCGAGATACGTACGTCCGCCCAACTCGCACCGTAGCGCTTGGCTGCGTCGAGCGCTTCCATCATCAGGTCACGGGTGGCGGGATCGGTGTAAAGCGCAGGCAACACCGACTCATGTAAAGTCAGACCATCAGCTGTCGACGAATCGCCAAAGCGCGTACCATCAGCACGCAACAGGGATGGTGCTGCGGCCAGTGCGCCCAATGTGGCGCCACCGCGTTTCAGAAAGTCGCGTCGTGTTGTCATGAGGCGGAGAAAAGGTGGGAGCTTGAAGATGGCGAGTGTCATTAATCACAGCAAACCTTGCGAGCTAAACCTTGCGGCCGCCTCACCCTTTCTCCATAGATCCACCATGTTCGACGACCATCGATATCGGCTATTGGTTGAAAGCGTTCGCGATTACGGCATTTTCATGTTGGACGCGAATGGAATCGTTATCTCCTGGAATCCAGGCGCGCAGCTGATCAAGGGTTATGAAGCCCACGAGATCATTGGGCGTCATTTTTCAGCGTTCTACGCGCCCGAGTCAGTTGCACGCGGTTGGCCCGAAGAGGAATTGGTCATGGCCGCG
>JBDTTO010000629.1:0-3063 GCA_039930585.1 Gemmatimonadaceae bacterium | reverse complement strand
ATCCGTGCTCGAGTCGCAGGTACGCCTCGTGCACCAGCGCGCCGGTGTTGAGTGTATGCCCGTCCGATTCGCGACGGAGCTGTGCGTGTGCGAGTTGCTGCAACTCATCGTACACAAGACCAAACGCCTGATCAAACGCTCCGTGATCACCGTCCGCCGCCTGTTGTAACAGCATCGTTAAACTGGCCGGACCGGTCATGTTTTGCGGCATTTTATCGAAGGTGGCTCGATTTCGGACGCAACCGCGCAGAAGGGGACAGGAGCACTCGTGCTTCGGCAAACGCCCAATCCCGTTGTTCTTTCCTGCACCGTTGCGAGGTCAATCATTATGCGTGCGAACCTTTTGTGGGCCGTTGTTACTGCCGTGACTTTTGTCGGTTGTGACGATGGATCTTCCGAACCCACAGTGATCAATGAGGGTCCGGTTCTCTCTGCCAACGAAACTACTGCGTCCGAACGATGGATGTTGGTGACGCGAGGCATTGTGGGCCGACGTGAAATTGGAAGTCCGTTGGGAACCGCGCGCGCATTCGCGCTCGTCGCGGTCGCACAGTACAATGCCTCGGTTGCGGCCGGCACAACGCAATCTTCCGGCAAACGTCCTTCCGAAGCCGCTGCAGTCTCCAGCGCGTCCGCAGCGGTGCTTGCTTCACTGTACCCCGCCGAGCAAGCAGTGATCGACGCGCAAGTTGCGGCGGATGCGACATACTTTCCGGCGTTCGCAAGCGAAGCCGATGCGAGTTATTCCGCCGGCACAACTATCGGAAAGTCCATCAGCGCCGCAGTGCTCGCGCGCGCCGCGACCGATCGCACCGACGCCGTCTTTACCGGTACGATTCCCACTGGCCCCGGTTATTGGGTCAACGCGGCGCCACCAGCGCAGCCAGTGGCGCCGCGTTGGGGCGAGGCAAAACCCTGGTTGATGACATCGGGAAGCCAGTTTCGAACGCCGACGCCTCCCGCGTTCAATTCAACGACGTTTCTCAGCGCACTGGCTGAGGTAAAGTCGGCAGCGGTGAATATCACCCCGGATCAACTGGTGGTGGCGCAGTTCTGGCAATACGCGTCAGGACCCGGTGGGCCGATGGGGTATTTCACCGAACTTGCCACGGCGTCTATCACGGCTGCGCACATGAACGAACGTCAGACGGCGCGTGTGTATGCCGTGTTGCACATGGCGATGATGGATGCGTCCATCGGATGCTGGGATTCCAAATACAACTATTGGTACGTGCGTCCGTATCAGGCCGACCCAGCCATGCCCACGCCAGTGGGGCGACCAAATTTTCCGTCGTACCCGTCGGCGCACAGTTGCTTGTCGAGTGCAGCGGCCGGTGTAATTGTGGGGCTGTTTCCGTCAACCAAAACCGAGATGGATGCCAAGGTCGCGGCAGCCGGTGAAGCGCGCATCTTTGCGGGATTGCACTACCGGTTTGATGTTACCGCCGGCCAAGAATTGGGCTACAAGGTTGCTGCGTTGGCACTCACGCGCGTTCCGGCACCGAATGTGTTGATCCCGTTGAATTGATTGAACGGCTCTTCGCAACAACGCCGCCGAAACTCAGAGTTTCGGCGGCGTTGTTGATTGTATAAACAGGATGTTCTTGTGCGATCAAATTTGAATTCAGATCGCGCTGCAAATATCGAATTCAGTTCACGGTTCGCACGCGTTCCAACATCCACGCGTTTTCGTTCTTCCTGAATTTGAGATAGATCGCACCACCTCGGCCAAACCCGACAATGCTGCGTCCGGCGGGCACGCGCACACGTTGCGTGAGTACTCCGCGATTGTTCACGACGTCGTAAATGGTTTCATTGGCATCAATCGGCGAAATGGCAGTGGTCGCAATCCACAGGTTGCCATCGAGATCAGCGCTGGGTTGTCCTTTGCGAAACGGCGGATAAAAATTTTCCATTTCGCTGAGTGGCGAGAAAACGATTTCGGCCTGTACAACCGCAGTGGCCGTGCCGGACACTTTGAACGCGCCATCTTCTTTCCGCGCGATCTTCTTCAACGAGTCCGGGCCAATCTTCTGCAATTCGCCGATCGTCGCCAACATCGTGTTAGTCGGGCTGGTTAGTGAAACCGGTTCGTCATTGATGGCTTTACGCGCTGAATCAATAATGGCTCGTTTTTCTGCGTCGGACACGCGGCGTTTGGTATACGGAAGTTTGACCGATGCGACTTTCTTTCCGTTCGCCCCAAACATTTCCACGCGATAGTCTTTCGCGCGGAGCACTGCCACCGCGCCGTCCATCAATACGACCCATTCATCGGAACTCGCCATCGGATTCACCGTGCGTACCGCGTGCTGTTGACCTTTGCTATCCAGTGAGGAGCGCACTGATTCCAGTGGCATCGTCATGATGTTTGTGAGTTCTTCGTATTTCTGTGTTGTAAAGTTTACGCGCACAATCTGGCGTTCAGAATTTCCGGCCGCGCCGCCATTCGGAAAGAGGTTGAACTGCGGAATACCCATCGTGATGGCGTTTCCGGCAGCGTCAAATCCGCGAGGGGGAAATATGTTCAGCAAATCCGAACCCGCGAGCTGTTTTCCGAAAGCACTCACGACTTCGCCATTCGGATCAATCACGAAAAATTTCTGCTGGCGCACATCCTGATACAGCGTTGAATCGCCGGTGTAAGGAATCAGCGAAATTGATTTGCTGTTGTAATACAGCGCTTTTTCCGGCACCGAATCGAGCGTCACGCTGAACGACGCGAACGTACTGTCCAACGCAATGAGCTGTCGTTTGTGCGAATCGTTGACCAGCACGCCGCCTTTGTTCAGCGGTCGGACACTTTCAATCGCGCCAAAAGGCAGCAGCGTCACGGCTTCGGGTGCTGACAACGTGCGCACCGGAACTGCAGTTTGTGCGTCAATGATTAATGCTGGCAGAAATATGCAACCAGCGAACACTACTCGAGAAATACGTGCGTTCAATTTCATCGTCGGAATTGAGTTGATTTAAAACGGCCCCGTCTTTCGACGAGGCCGTTTGTACACACTGCGTGATTTGTCTACTTCGTCTTCGACAAACTCGCCACTGCGCGCTGCAGCA
>JBDTTO010000628.1:0-3065 GCA_039930585.1 Gemmatimonadaceae bacterium | reverse complement strand
TAGGGAGGTCCCGACGAACAGCATCGCAATGGAAAATCTCTTTAACACAATCATCGAGGAGATCGATGTGAAATCGGGACGCGTGCTCAGTCGCACACGGACTGAGAAATGGATCATTGAAGCGTTCGACGGAGGTCGCGTTGCAGCGTACGAAGTCGACCTTTCAGGAACACCACGCGTCGTTATCTACACGTTGGTACGTCGGCCGTAGTCACGCACAATCGCGGGAGGTTGTACGTATTGCACGGCGGATGGACGAGCAACACAATGCGCACGATTCTCGTCATCTCGGTCAATGCTGGTGCTCCGTTTGCGAATTGCTACTGCCCGAGCACAACCGTCACCGGCACACTCTGGTGACCGGCGGTTGAGAACGGCGCGCCGATGACACGGTAGGAACCGGATAGTCGTATGCCGTTACCGTCTCTGCCATCCCATTGATTATTGAAACTGTGACTCGCACCGGGTGGCAGCGACTTCATAACTGCGGCCAACGTGCATAACTGTGATGCCAGTGCCACCTGACTACCCGCGAGTGTTTCAACGCGAAATCGGCGAGGGCAGTTGCTGATTTCAAGAGTTATCGTGCGGCTCGATTCGTTCGTTACTGTAGTTGCGATCGTCAACGCAGTGACAGAGCTGGATGTCGATGATACCGTCGTCGTCACTTTCAAATCGGCAACGGATGGTTCGGTCGATGATTGACACGCCGTCGCCACGAGAAGTCCGATCGCTGCGCACATTCTCAGATTCATAAATGAGGGATTAGTGTGTAAAGATTGTGAACATCAGCAATAACAATGCGCACACGGTCAGGCGTCACCACGCACTCAGGTAAGTGCTACGTGCAAATTCAGAACGCCCAATCAGGAATTCATTCGAAGAACACGCTCGCTCCGCCGATTGCGCTGCCGCCACGCACCAGTTGCGTGTCACGCCTCGCGCGCGCTTCGAGACTCTCTCCCTCGGCCGCATGTTTGCTCACGCGCTTGTAGACGGGCGCCATCGTTTTCACGAAGTCGTCGCCGTTATTCTCCATCTCCGCGGCAGAGTGAATCGCGAGCAGATCCTTGATCCCCTGGATCATCGATCCACCACCGGTCACGCACTGCGAATGCACGCGATCGGTAATAAACGCCGCGCAAAACTGTTGTCGTGCGCTCCATACTTTTTCTGCAAACTCACGAATTGCTTCACGCACAGCATCACCTTCATCACCAGCACCAACATGCAGCAGTTCGCCGTCTGATTTCGGAAGCGCAACCGGCTGCCCCTGATACAGATTCGATTTAAGTGAGTCCCATTGTGTGGTCGACAGTTTTTCGACAGCTAAACGCGACTGATCGCTGAGGGAGTTCTTCACCATTCGATCCAGATCCTGAATGCCAAGCGCAACAGAATCCTGAATAATGGCGGGGCGATTCCAATCGCCCGATGTGAACGATGTATCAAAACGCACGAACCCAAAGTCTGTCGTGAACGATCCGATATCGATCACCAGAAAGCCGAAGTATTCGCGCATGTGTCGAAATGCCGAGCGAAGTTCGGCGGAATCCAACATGCGCGGGAGATCTACCTCGCGGCCCTTCCACGGCATGAAGTCGACAGGTTTCGGAAGCCAAGTCGTGTTGTTGCCGCGACTCAGAATTCCAAGTGCATTTGATTCGGGCTCAAACACAGTCGGGCGCGGCACGGCGGATGAAAGTCCCGCTTCACCCAGCACCAAGGCAAGTCGCGACTCAGCGAGCGTAACGTTCCCGATTTTTGGGATGCAAATACGCACCGGAATGTCGCCATTTTCGAAGAACGAAAATCGTTCGGAGAGCGCACTACGCAGCGCGCTAAAGAATGCGACTCCGACGCTTGGATTGAATTCGGTAGCAGGGATTGCCGTAGTCGGGAGTGCCGTACTAGGGAGTGCCGCACCAGGGAGTGATCCCGCTTCAACGCCGCCACTTTCTCGAGCGGGATCGAACATCGTCGCTTTCCAGTTGCGATAAATCGTGATCCCGTCGCCCGGAAGTTGATTGGCTGCGTCAACGCCAACCAACCATGTGGAGACACTGCCACGAGTTACGTGGGCCACCACTGACGGGATACAAAAGGTCAGGTCGCGCGACGCAAGAGGCCAATCATCCGCCAACACTGTGTATCCATCCCAGCCAATACGGACCGCAACCTTTGTATAAGAGCTGCCGAAATCGATAGATACTACAAGCCGGTTTTTCATCGCAGACAAAGGTGCAACAGTGAATCTCAATACGTCAACGTGCAAAGCCCGGGAAGTGTGCGTTCAGCGACTTTCATATTGTGTCGTGTTCACGCGTCATCTCGATCATTGTGGGACGGAATCCCTTGCTTGCGAAGAGACGCTGCGCATGTTCGTTTCGCGCCGCGGTTGACAGTACAATGCGTGGTGCACCTTTGAATTGCAGCGCGCTTATCGCCGCGTCCAGGAGCAACCCGCCTATTCCGTGTCCGCGTTGCGTTTCGTCAACAAGCAGATCGTGCAACACGCCAGCCGGTCCGCGAAGCGCCATGTAGTCGAAACCTTCAATGGCCCCGTACGCGTAACCGCACACCTGGCCGTCACGTTCGGCCACGAGAATTACTGCATCGGCCTTGGCCAACTGTGAACGGAGGAAGCCAGCGTAACCAGATTCCGTGCTGGCAGTCGGTGCGATAAACCGTGCCGCGTCAAACTCGTGATGAACGCGAATGAGCAGTGCACCGAGGCGACCTAGTGCCGAGGCATCACCGGGTGTCGCGGCTCGGATGACCACGACACGAGTCGCGTCATCGCTTGAACGAACGTTGTCATCCTGATTCGACACGGGTTACCTCTCCACTTCGAAAGCGGCTTTGGAAGGCTTCCTGTCGTTGCTCGGCGTGTTCATAGTTGCAGCTCCAGTGGTGTGAACGAATGCTTCCAGCTGTGCGGAATCGGGTCAAGAGGGTACGCGCATTAATGGGAGATGTTTTAGTCCGAAGGTGATAAATGTCGCGCAATGAGACATGTGATGTAGAAGATTGCGACTGAATATCGGCATTGCAGAAGGAGCGCA
>JBDTTO010000627.1:0-3068 GCA_039930585.1 Gemmatimonadaceae bacterium | reverse complement strand
GTTCAGTTCGATGGGAATGAACACGTACTGTTCCGTTGACGCCAACGCGGGACCAAGTGCTTCAAGTGACTTCCACGGACGGCCCGCTTTGATTGTGCCGAGTTTCTTCGCGTCCATTCCCGGAATCAACATGAACTCGGCATCCGTCCCACGATTGATGTCGACGTGCACGAACATCTTCTTGTACATCTCGGCACGTTGTGGCTTCGTCATCGATTGCGCGCCCAGCAAACTGTCGAGTGAAGTCACGCTGAGTATCGGGCGCGCGGCTTTGAGTGCGCTGATGACCGGATCAGTCAACGCAATTGCTTTGAATGCGCTGTCCGACGCCACGTTTGGTTCAATCAAGCCCTGTTGACGTCCAAGCTGTGCGCTCGCCTGTGATGCGATACAGAATGACAACGCAACCGCGGGAAGTGCGGATATTCTGAACTTCATTTTTCGTCTCACTTGTGTTGTTGGATGACAAGCGTGGCTTCGCTGGCAGCATCGCGCAGTCGGTTGCCGGAAAACACTACGATCAGACCAAGCAGTCCCAGTTGGATCATCGCACCTGGCGCGAGCGTCGGCGTCGAACCCTGCACCGCGCCCCGATAAAGCTCCCGTGCGGAAAGTCCGGGATTCGATTCTTTTTCGTAAGCGACGTTGCCTTTGAAATGCAGCAGCGTGCCCGCGAATCCGCTTGCGACGTACAACCACATCATGCCCTGCAACGTGCGGGCTGACAACATGCTTCGCGTTGCGGCGTACCACGCGAGCACCGCCAATCCGCCGCCCAGCAGCACCAACGGAACGACCTGCCACACACCATCGGTGTGCTTGAGTAGGAAGAGCTCGACTTCAAGCCCTACCAGCCCCACCAGGAATACCCACCGCAGGGCACGGTGCACCAATGTGAGCGCGGTCTGGCGGGAGGTTGATGCGTTGGCGGCTCGTTCGGTCATATACGGTCGACGTGGAAAACGGCGAAGTCGTTAAGTGCTGAGCAACTGGGAGTGAAACTCGGCCGTGTGTTGCAGTATAGTGTACGCGAGATTCGCGTTCCGTCGCCCCAAGCTTTACGAAATCCCATGACTGCACAAGCCCGACCCGTCAAAGCGCCTACCGGCACCACGCTTTCCTGCCGCAACTGGCTCATCGAAGCGGCATATCGAATGATTCAGAACAACCTGGATCCGATTGTGGCCGAACGTCCGGATGATCTGGTCGTGTACGGCGGCATTGGAAAAGCGGCGCGCGATTGGGATTGTTTTGACGCGATTCTGAAATCGCTGCGCGAATTGCGCGAAGACGAAACGTTGCTTGTGCAATCGGGCAAACCGGTGGGCGTATTTCGCACGCACACCGACGCGCCGCGTGTCTTGATTGCGAATTCGAATCTCGTGCCCAAGTGGGCTACGTGGGAGCACTTTCACGAGCTCGATCGCAAAGGCCTGATGATGTACGGCCAGATGACGGCGGGTTCGTGGATCTACATTGGCAGTCAGGGCATCGTGCAGGGCACGTACGAAACGTTTGTCGAAGCGGGACGCCAGCACTTCAACGGAAGTCTTGTTGGCAAGTGGATATTGACGGCAGGACTTGGTGGTATGGGTGGCGCGCAACCACTTGCCGCGTCATTTGCCGGCGCGAGTTCTCTCAACATCGAGTGCCAGCAAAGCCGCATCGATCATCGATTAAAGACGCGCTACGTTGACGAACAGGCAACCGACATTGATGACGCGCTCGCGCGCATTGCCCGTTACACGTCCGAAGGGCGCGCCGTTTCCGTCGCACTGCTTGGCAATGCGGCCGATGTTATTCCTGAGTTGGTGAAACGCGCGCGCGCCGGCGATATCAAACCCGATCTCGTCACAGATCAAACATCTGCGCACGATTTGGTTAACGGATACCTGCCAATCGGCTGGAGCGTTGAGCAGTGGCGTGCTGCACAAGCTGACGACACACAACACGCCGCGTTGCGATTGGCCGCTGCGAAAAGTTGCGCAGTGCACGTGCGGGCGCTGCTGGATTTTCAGGCGATGCACATTCCGACGGTCGATTACGGCAACAACATTCGCCAGGTCGCGTTCGATGCCGGTGTCAAAAACGCGTTTGACATTCCGGGATTTGTGCCAGCGTACATTCGTCCGCTGTTCTGCCGCGGCAAGGGCCCGTTTCGCTGGGTCGCGCTAAGTGGTGATCCCGAAGACATTCGCAAAACCGATGCGAAGATGAAGGAGTTATTTCCGGATGACGCCGGCCTGCATCGTTGGCTCGATCTCGCCGGTGATCGCATCGCGTTTCAGGGATTGCCGGCGCGCATTTGCTGGATTGGATTGGGCGATCGCGATCGTGCGGGGCTCGCATTTAACGAGATGGTACGCAACGGCGAACTGAAAGCGCCAATCGTAATTGGTCGCGATCATCTTGATTCGGGCTCGGTTGCATCACCCAATCGCGAAACAGAAGCGATGCGTGATGGCTCGGATGCCGTCTCGGATTGGCCGCTGCTCAATGCGTTGCTGAACACGGCCGGCGGTGCAACGTGGGTGTCGCTTCATCACGGCGGCGGTGTTGGCATGGGTTACTCGCAACATGCTGGCGTTGTGATCGTTTGCGACGGCACGAAGGAAGCTGATGTGCGCCTGGCGCGCGTATTGTGGAATGACCCCGCAACGGGCGTGATGCGTCATGCAGACGCCGGTTACGAAGACGCCGTTCGCTGCGCGCGTGAGCAGCGATTGAATTTGCCGATGATCACCAACGCCAACTGATTTCGCAGCAACGTGCCCGATAACGCTTCCGCGAATAACGACGACTACCGGCAAGTCGGTCCCGATAAGCCGGCGGCCGAGTCTGCAGTGCGCGTGTTTCCGTGCAAGAACTGTGGCGCGGCGCTGCATTTCGCGCCTGGAGTTGGCAAACTCACGTGCGCAACATGCGGAACTGTTAATGACTTGCCGGCGTTTGATGACGCGGCAATGGCTGCGGCACACGAAGAACTCGACTACCGATCGGCCATCGCGCTCAAGCAAGGCAACGAAAGTGCGATCGATGTACAAGTAGTTGATTGCCCGCAGTGTGGC
>JBDTTO010000626.1:0-3081 GCA_039930585.1 Gemmatimonadaceae bacterium | reverse complement strand
GAATGCCCGTGACCAATCGCTCATACGCGATGTACAACAGCGCCAGCCCCGGCGCTTCGTAAATACCACGACTTTTCGCTTCGATAATGCGATTCTCAATCTGATCGCTCATGCCCAAACCGTGACGTCCACCAATTGCGTTCGCGTCAAGAAACATCTCAAGCGCCGTCGCATACGTTTTGCCGTTGATCGCAACGGGAATACCTTCTTCAAAACGAATCGTCACCGTTTCGCGCTTGACCTCAACGTCGTCACGCCAGTGCGCCACACCCATGATGGGCTGCACAATGTGCATGCCCTTGTTCAGAAACTCGAGATCCTTTGCTTCGTGCGTCGCACCAAGAATGTTTGAATCGGTGGAGTATGCTTTCTCCACACTCATCTTGTATTCAAATCCGGCCTTGATGAGATACTCGGCCATTTCTTTGCGACCACCCAGTTCATCAATGAACTGCTGATCAAGCCACGGCTTGTACACGCGCAAATCAGGATTCGTCAGCAATCCGTAACGATAGAAACGTTCAATGTCGTTGCCCTTGAACGTGCTGCCGTCACCCCAGATGTTGACGTCGTCCTGACGCATCGCGGCCACCAACATTGTACCGGTAACAGCGCGACCAAGTGGTGTCGTGTTGAAGTACGTTGCGCCCGCAGTCGTGATGTGAAACGCACCACACTGCAACGCCGCCAATCCTTCGCCCACCAACTGCGCTCGGCATTCAATCAGGCGCGCTTTCTCTGCGCCGTAGTCGTACGCCTTGCGCGGAATCTCGTCGTAATCCGTCTCGTCGGGCTGGCCGAGGTTCGCGGTGTAGGCGTAGGGAACGGCGCCTTTCGCGCGCATCCAGTGGAGCGCAGCGCTGGTGTCGAGGCCGCCTGAAAAGGCGATGCCGACTTTTTCGCCGACGGGGAGGTGTTGGAGGATGTTGGGCATGGCGGGAATTTAGACGCCCGACGGGTTCAAGGGAGATAGTGACGTACGCACATTTTTCGGAACCGGCTTCGGGGCAGCACAGTAGGAACTGCATTCACTTCGGGAGGCTGGATTATGTCCTTTGTACTGTACCTCGTGGGCGCGGCAATTTTTATCGGCGGGGTGGCCTGGGCGCTGATCGCGATGCACGTGCCTCAGCAGTGGGTGTTGATTTCCTGCGTCATCCTGCTCGGACTCGGTATTTTCACAGGCGTCACGCGCACGCGAACCAAGGACCCGTCCTAGCGGATGTCCGCAGCGCACGCATCGGATCGCCTTCTACAACGACCAGCGATACGTTTGCCATGACTCTTACAATCGGACGTCATGATGCGCGTTGTTTTCGGGAAGACAGCTGTAACCGTTACGAGTGCTACGGCGCTGTTGGCACTTGCAGGCGCTCCTCTGCAGGCGCAAGCAGGCACGCGTAGAGGTCCAGCCGTTCGCACGACGGTTATTGATTCCGTCACTGTTGTCGATGTCGCGAATAGACGGCTTGTGCCCGATCAACGCATTGTCATTCGCGGCGACAGCATCGTTGCGGTTCAATCAATTTCATCTGTGTTTACCGACTCCGTTGATCAACACATCAGCGGTCGTGGCGCGTTTGCAATTCCAGGACTGGTTGATCATCACGTCCATCTGACTGAGCGCATGGCGCCGCAGTTGGTGCGTGCGGCGCGTGGTGGAGTGACAATGGTGCAGGCGCTGGCCGGCGACAATCGCGTGGCGGGTGAATACGCACGGATGGTGATTGCAAAAGAGTTGGCTGGCCCGGAAATTTCTTATGCGTCGGTGATGGCGGGTCCAGGATTTTTTACCGATCCGCGTTTTATCGGCGCAGGATTGGGTTACAAGCCCGGCACAGCGCCGTGGGCACAAGCCGTTACCGAAAATACCGACGTGGTTGTCGCAGTCGCTGCAGCGCGCGGTTCAGGTGCGGAGGTGCTCAAGCTTTATGCAATGATTGATAGCGGACTTGCTGCGCGCCTGATTGCCGAAGCGCATCGACAGGGGATGACCGTGGTCGCACACGGCACGGTGTTTCCCGCGCGACCGCTGCAACTCGTGCAGGCTCATGTCGACATTCTCACACACGCGCCGTATTTGTCGTGGCAAGGCGCAACATCAGTGCGCGCGGAAGATTCGTTCAACCGCGCGAAGGGACCGTACGACAGTGTTCCGACAAACGGACCAGCAATTACGTCTCTGATTCAGGAAATGAAACGCGCCGGCACGGCGCTTGAACCAACGCTCGTTGTGTTTGCACGACAGACAACAGAGAAAGCCATGAATGAATGGGCCGCGTCGCTGACTGCAAAGGCGAAGGCTGCGGGCATTCCAATTATTGCCGGGACCGACGGTTTGATTGATGGCGATACGACGTCATTGCCAAATATTCACAAAGAATTACAACTACTGGTCGCCGCCGGACTCACACCCGCCGAAGCACTGGCGTCGGCCACCACCGCTCCAGCGCGCGCGATGAATCGTGCAAAAACGCATGGCGCAGTCGCAGCGGGCTTCGTCGCCGATATCGTTTTACTCGATGCCAATCCACTGCAGGACATCGCGGCGACGCGGCAGATCCGCCAGGTGGTGCTTAAGGGGCGCACGATCAGGAATTAGTTGGGAATTCGAGTGCACAGATGACCACAACTATCCATCAGCTGTCCGTCCAGTCCGTCCAGTCCGTTGTGTCCGAAGGCAGTGAGTCGGTTAGCAATCTCCGACCGCAACAACCAGTCCGCTACCGCAGCGCCTGAACCAACGCCTCAACTTGCAATCCAAGAAAAATTGTCGCGTGCGTAAGATCCAACCGCTCAACGTACGTCCACTTCAATCCTTTTGGCGGTGATGCTTTCAGCGTTGCATTGAGCTTACGAACACCATCCGCCATTTCCTTGATATCGGAGTTGGCAATAAAAAGTGTTCGAGGGTTCGAATCAAATTTTCTGATGAAATTTGGTGCAGAATCAACCAGCGCGCCGGCGTTCCACCACGTGCTGGCATCAAGTGCGATGTAATGCGTGAACATGTCCGGTTGCGTCAGGAACGTTTCGACGATGAACAGACCCGCCAACGACTCACCAACAATCGATCGCTCG
>JBDTTO010000625.1:0-3083 GCA_039930585.1 Gemmatimonadaceae bacterium | reverse complement strand
CCGCCGCCAGTTTCAGTTGCGGTGGCGCAGCGTGCGATTTCGGCGGTGAGCGATGTGCGCGACGCTTCAATCTGTGTGGTGACCGTTGTGTTGGCTGCACGCGCGGTCGTGTTTGTGCGCGCTGGATTCTGTCCAACATTTGCACCCAAACCGCCGCGATTCAGCGTAAAGCTGCTCGCGCTTCGCGTCTCGACGTAGGGCACCAGCAGACTCAGTGACAGGCGGTTCGTTACACCGTAGTCAATCTGCAGCGGAACAATACTTTTGCTGACGTCACCCTTTGCTTCGAGCTGCCCAAACGAAAGAGCAAACGCATTGCCCAGTCCGCTCAGATTGCGAATGTTGTCCTGCGCGCCCGTCAGTTTCGTAAAGTCGGCGGCGCCGAGGTTGTCGCGGGAGAATTCGGAGAACAATCGGCTCTTCTGGATGTCGCCATTTGCATTCGGTGCGAAACGCGAATCATAGTTCGTCCAGAGTCCGACAATGCGAAAGCGAGATCCGTGAACCGGTAGCGGGATCGCGTCATCTCCAACTCCGGCCGTTGCCTGCGCCTCGAGCGCGGTAGGCGCCGCCAGAAGGAGCGCAGCAAGTGGAGCAAGACCGACGCGCACAAGCTTCGTTAGAGCTGACTTGTACACACGCCCTGCAGACCGTTCGATCAGTCGAATGGTGTCGCTTGAGGCTGAGCGATCGGAAAGCTTGAAGAATAGGCGCAGAACCAGTTGGGCACGGGAGAGGAGGAACCGGCTAGATTAGCCGACGCAGCAGGCACCGTCAACGCAATGATTATCACCCCGTGAACATCCTGCAGATCCCAGCACTCCCGTGGCAGCTCACCGGTAACCACTGGCTGACGCTTCCGTGCATCCATCCCGCCGACGGCGCCATTCATGGCGTTGGTGTTTTGCATCGCGGCGCGCGCGCGGCTATCGAGTTCGCCGGCTCGCCCGATTTCGTCAATGGACAGGGACAGCCGTTGCTCCGGCCGGTGCTCCGTGTGAATGGCGAAATTCGCGCTCTGGCCGACGAAGGCATTGCCTGGGAACGCGCGATTCACTGGTTGCCAACGTTCACTTGCACCGTGGGCTCGCTGCTGGTGCGCGGGACGGTTTTTGCGCCGTACGGTCGGGATGCGGATATGGCGGGCGCTGTCTATGCGCTGACCATCGAGAATCGAAGCAGCGAAGCGATTTCTGTCGAAGTTTCGCTTGAAGGGCAGTTGGGCCATCGTCAGCAGCGCGTTCGTACGCCGCGTCCGTTTGACGACGACCATCAGGTGACAGTCGGCAATGGTGATATGCTGTTGCTGGAGGGCACGGCAATTCCAGGCTTGGCCGCGCTGGCCATTGGAAGCGATGGCGACTCGAAGCTCGAAGTGCCGTCGGCGCCGTCGCGAACGCCGCAGGCTTTTGCGATTCGTCGCGAGTTGAGCGTGCCCGCAAACGGCATGACGCAGTGCGCGTTTTACATCGCGGTGGGACCGGAACGTGATGGTGCGCAGGCAACGGTTGCGGTCCTGCGTCGTCGTGGGTGGCGCGCCTTGTTGTCGGCCACGCGTGAAGCGCTCACAACACTTGAACAGACAACTGGCAGCGATGCGATGGATGGTCTCGTCAATCGCAATTTGTTGTTCGCGTATTTTTACGGCGTCGGTCGGGCGTTGGATGATGCGCATTATTATCTCGTGCGTTCGCGTGCACCGTGGCACGCCGCAGGATGCACCGTGCGTGATTGGGAAGCGTTGATGTGGACGTTGCCCGCCGTGCAACTCGCGGACACCGGCCTCGCTCGCGAACTACTTGTGCGCACATGCGAACTTCACGGATACGCGCCGGGGCAAGGCGTGCATTATCTCGACGGAACGTTGTTTCAACCAGGATTTACACTCGAAGGACCGGCAGCGTACGCCATCGCGACCGATCGCTACATTCGCGATTCGGGCGATGAACACATTGTGGAAGAACCGGTAATTGCGGACACGTTGTACTTGTCATCCGAAGACATTGCGGCGCGTCGCGACGAGCAGGTGCCGTTGTACGCTACGGAAGTGATGCCGTCAGGCGAACCCGCGCCGCATCCGTACACCTTGCATGGAAATGCAGTGGTTGCACTCGCGCTCGACATTCTCAAGCGCACGTTGGACGAAGAAGCCGCCAAGTCCGTACAGGATCCGGCAGCGGTGCGCGCAGCATTACGTCGACACTTTGCGGTGGACCGCGGTGGAAAGGCGCGACTCGCATCAGCAATTGATCTCGCGGGCGGCGCATCGCTGGAAGATGATCCCGTTGGCTCGTTGTTGTGGTTGCCCTTGTATGAAGCACTCGATCGCGATGACTCGCTGTATCGTCGATCAGTGCGCGCAATCTCGAACGATTCGGGCGCGTTGTTGCCGCAGTTGGCGCGCTTGCTTGGGCCTGACGCATCCGAGGTGTTGACATGGCTTCGTCGCGCGGCGCTGGACAACGGCATCGCGGCTGAATTTGTGGACGCGGACGGCAAGGCAACGGGCAATGGTGGCGACGCGGCGCTCGCGGGGTTGCTGGCGCACACGTTGTGGTATGCGGCGCATGCGCTGGGGCTCAAGGCGTAAGGCGAGCTTCGGGTTGTTGCCCGGACGTCGTTAGGGCAGATTCTTTGCAGCGTACGTGTGAAAGCGCGTGCACCCGGGTGGTGAAATCGGTAGACACGAGGGACTTAAAATCCCTTTGCTGAAAGGCAGTACGGGTTCGAGTCCCGTCTCGGGTATGAATGCAAAGCGCCGCAACATCGCACTGATGCTGCGGCGCTTTGTTGCTCCCGGTGTCAAAGCGCGAATTGCTGAATGAAGGACGTCACGCAAAAGTCTATTTCGTCACTACCAGCACGCATTACTGCGGCTCCCGGCGAAAGAACAGATTCATCGTTTCATCGCTGCCGCCAAATCGGTAAGTCATCTGCATACCGCCCGAGATCGCTGATGCCGAGTGACTTAACGGATAGACATATTCAGAAGTCAACTTGAGGTCGCCACGATTGTCATACGCCACCAATCCCCAATCGCGTTCCATCTGCACATAGCGCAATTCCAACACTCGGCGACCATT
>JBDTTO010000624.1:0-3083 GCA_039930585.1 Gemmatimonadaceae bacterium | reverse complement strand
ACGACTCTGACCCCCTGATGTCCGGAAAAGTCTGCCGATCGACTAACCGTCCGTCAGGACGCGTACATCCTGAGCTCGGTGCCCACGAAATCCGCCATCGCCACGGTCTCATCCCAGTCCGGATGCCGAAGGGCCACATACCCGTCCGACAACAAGGTGCTCTTCCAGTTCCGTCGAGGCTGGCCGACCGGGATCAGATCCACGGTCATCAGTGAATGACCGAGGCGCTGCCGAACATTCTCCAATCCTTCTATGCGCGTAATGCGCCCCTGGCCTTCGGCGCGTTTGGTCACGCACGCCACGTTGTACTTGCGCTCGACATTGAGCGAGAACGTGCCATGCAACTCTGCTTCCGCCCATCCAGTGAAGAGATCGACGTCACTCGCATAGTTCATCAGATCAACCGTGCGTGCACCGGGCGGACGCGCGGCGACTTCACCGAACACCGCTTCGCCGTCGCTCTTGAGATACCACTCCATGTGACTGAAGCCATGGTCATAGCCAAGCGCTTTCAGTACCTGCGCACCCATCGCACGACCGCCCGCAAGTTTCGGTTGATCGAAGCCACGCATGCTGATCGTTTGTGGACTGATCCACTCCACCGTGCGCGCGACTAACGGACGCGGCCGATAGAACGCAATGTGCGCGTACTTGATTTCATGGCCCGCGCAAATCGTATCAAACGTGTACTCCTCGCCGTCGATGAACTCTTCGACGTCCACTTCTTCGATGTGGCCGAGTTGTTTGATGGCGTTCTCGATGTCCTTGATATCATCGCAGCGAAACGTGTCCTGCGAGCCGGCGCCGGCAATCGGTTTGATGATCAGCGGATAGCCCACGATCTCCGCTGCCGCGAAAATTCCTTTTGAGTCTTTCGCAGACGCATGATGCGGCACACGCACGCCCGCGGCTGCGAGCGCCTGCTTCATGATGTCCTTGTTGCGAAAGTGCTTCGCTTGCATGCGCGACTGTCCGGGAACACCCAACACTTCGCGCATGTGCGCCGCCAACTCAACGCCAGGCTCCCACAAGCAACACACGCGATCGATGGTCATGCCTTTGACCCAGTCGGCAATCATCGCGATTCCGGCTTCTTCATTCGTGAACAACCCCGGCACTTGCAGATATCCTGACAGATGCCGACGTGCAGTCTCCGGCAATTCGTGTTCCGCGCCTTCGGCAACGCCCAGTACCCGCGCGCCCTGCAGGGAAAGTCCGCGCGTGAAGTACGGCATTTCGCCCGGATAACCGGGCATGATCATGATGACAGTGGGCGCCATGTTTCGAGTGTGTCCGAAAGTGTTTGTGTGAACTTGAACGTGTATGTCAAAGCAAAGAATGTTGTCAGGCGAGCGTCAGGCGAGCGTCACGCGAACGACTGACACGAGTCGTCGCAGCGCATTCACCACCATCTCTGAATCTCGATGTCGTAGCAGAATGTATCCCTCCCCTTCGTAGCTGCCGGTCGGGACTTGTCCCGGATACGGCAAACGGAAATCGCAAATGAGCGAACCGAATTCGCGTTCAACCATGTCAAGACCGTGAATACCACGCACACGCCCAGTGCCCTGTCCGCGCAGATACGCGGCACCCACGGCAAACTTGCGTGCGGGCACGGCAAATGTTCCAAAGATCATCAGTCGCGCCCACGCCTTTACGAAGTCGATGTCATGCGCGCGTGAAACCAACGTCGTTATTTGCGCACCGGGTGGACGTGCAGCGATCTCACTGATTGCCACGGACCCGTCTTCGCGACGAAACCATTCGCAGTGCGAAACACCCGTCGTCATCCCCAACACCTTGAGCGCTTGCGAAACGATTTTCCGTGCATCGTCGAAACTCGGATCGTCAACTTCGCGTGGCAGTACGACGCACCATTGAATCCACGGATGCTCGAGTACTTCGAGTGGTGTCGGTTCGTAGCGCGTAAGCGAATGCCATACTGATTCACCATTGATTGATACAGTTTCCATTGAATGCTCAGTGCCGTGCAAAAATTCCTCGGCCAACCATGGACTGCTTTCGCTGGGCGGATTGGAACTCAGTAACGCATCCAATCCATTGGCATCACCCACGCGATTTGTCGAGATCGCGCCAGCTCCCGCTGGAGGTTTTACAACTATGGGAAACCCAACTTCCGCAACAAATGCACGTGCTTGATCGGGACTATTAACAACGGCATGCTTCGCAACCGGAACTCCAGCTGCACGCAACGCGTCTTTCATGCGTCCCTTGTCGCGAAAGTTCGCGGCGGCGGTTGATGACAGTCCGGGAATTCCCAATTTCTCGCGCACCGCAGCCAGCGGTTCCTGCAACTGCTCGTACGCGCCGAAGCAGCGATCAATTTTCCCAAGCTTGGCCGATAGCGCGCGCAGCGCCTTTTCGAGATCGGCCGTGTTCGTGATGTCATCAATGCGCCAATGTCCCGCGAGTCGTTCGGCGACATGTGGTGCGAGCGACTCCAACGGTTGCTGCGCAATCACGGCCAGCTTCACGTCGGGAAGTGACGCGGCGGCTTCGATCATCTGCGTGGCCGCAGGGGAAAACAGAGGCGCGACAAACACCACAGTAGTCAATGGGCGCGTCCGTAGGTGGGTTGTAGATGGTGCGAGCGGCTGAGCAGCGTTTCGCTGCTCGATGTACGAATTGCCGTGTGCGCTGCTCGTCGTGCCGAACTCTTTTGCGATAATGGGGGGCGGCGCGCGGGCTCGCAATATTGCGATGGCACCAGAAGACGTGCCGTTCACGCAATTGAATTGGGCGCGGTGACAATTCTCACGCTTGGCGTCGCGCGCCGGGCCGGAGCCACACTCTTCCGCCACGAAAACAAACGGCCTGCAAGCGCAGGCCGGTTCTTCATTCGGTTACAGCAACAACGGATGAGGCGAGATTCGAACTCGCGAGAGCCTTGCGACCCCACACGCTTTCCAGGCGTGCGCCTTAAACCACTCGGCCACCCATCCAACTACGGGGCGAAACTTGAGCTCTCGTACAGAACTGCTGACGGACAGGGTGAGATTCGAACTCACGATACCGTTGCCGGTACGCCAGTTTTCGAGACTGGTGCCTTCAACCACTCGGCC
>JBDTTO010000623.1:0-3085 GCA_039930585.1 Gemmatimonadaceae bacterium | reverse complement strand
GACCGACAGCGATTCACCGCGAGCGGCGAGTGGCTGCAACGCGTGACGCAGTTCGCTCAAGTCGTACGGTGGGACGGTTGATAGTTCAAGAATCTCTTTCGGCACATGAGCATGATCGACGATGAGATTGTCGGCCCACTGCACAACGTCGGCGCCTGATTCGATGCCGAGTAGTAGTGCGGCGCGGTGAAATGCAGCTTCGCGGGCGATGTCCGTCATGTGCGCGCACTCGACTTTGTCGCCTTCGATTTTTTTGAAGTGGCTGCTTTCGCCACGATTTTCCTGGGCTCTGATTTTCTGGACGCATTCTTGAAAGGAACTTTCGTGGATGCATCCTTTTTTGTCGCCGTTTTTTTCGAAAGCGTTCTCTTCGTCGGCGATTTCGGCTTTGAAGTCGGCCGTTTCACGGACGCTGCGCGCCCTCCCGCTATCGCTTCGGTACGCAATACCGACGTTGACTTGTTCGGATAAATGCTCTCGCCCCGCTCCAGCATCGCTACGTACTCGACAATTTTTCTCGCGCGCGTTGCTTCAGTCTTTATGTTGCCAAGTCGGAAGGAAAGTGCATAGCGATTCTGGCTGTTCAGTGTGTCGTACATCGCCTGCGCGGTTTTGCTTTTCTTGAGTGCTGCCGCGAAATCGTGCGGAATTTTCATGGCCGCCGATCCGCTGTACGCACTGACCCAGCGACCATCTGCTTTCGCGAGATCTACCTGGACATGTCCCGGCGCCTGCATGCGATTCACTTTCTCAAGGCGAGCAATATGATCGGTGTTGATCTTCGACCAGATGCTGCGCGCTTTGCGTGGCGAGTAGCGTTGCAGAAACGATTTGTCGTCGAACGATTTGCGAATGCCGTCAATCCACCCCCAGCACAGCACCACGTCGAGTGCTTCGTGATTGGTAACGCTGGGAAGTCCCGATCCCTTTTTGTGAAGTTTGATCCACACTTCGGTAGCGGTCGCGTGATTCTTTGCGAGCCAGCGTTCGAATTCGGCTTCGGACTTGAACTCGTGGATGTTAGCGGGGTTTGGGATGACGGGTGGCATGCTGTAAGGAAGTGCGTCGGTGGCGTTGGCGAAAGGTTGGACGCTTAACTTCGCTCGCTTTCGACCGCGTCCGCTGATGTTCGAGTTTGGCTGGGCGCTCGGTACGTGGAAAACTGCGCGCCGGTCGGCAACCGTCGATTGAAAGTATTGTAAAGCTATTGTTCACGCGGAGTTGAGATGAGAAAGGCCTTCCCCCGGCTGGTCGCGATGTCGCAACATATTGTTGCGCGTCAGAGTGACCACTTACGCGGGCTTGCGCCCCATGACCGGAGGTTAGCCATGTCTCATACGTTCGAAACGACGGGGTCTGCTCCTTCCATGACAATCGGTCTCGATCTCGGCGATCGCAAGAGTGTCGTGTACGCAATTGATGCCGACGGGACGCGCGTTGATACGCGGGCGATCGCGACGACGCCCGACGCACTGCGGCGGTATTTCGGCGCGCGCGCGCGGTGCCGCGTGGTGCTCGAAGTGGGCACGCATTCGCCGTGGAGCGCGCGCCTGCTCGGGACGCTCGGCCATGAAGTGCTCGTCGCGAATCCGAGTGCGATGTACGGCGCGCGGCGGCGGAAACGCAATGATCAGATGGATGCGGAGTTTCTCGCGCGACAGGGGCGCGCCGATGTGCGGTTGTTGCATCCGATCCAGCATCGATGCGAGGCCGCCCAAACGCATCTCGAAGTACTGCGGGCGCGCGACCAGGTCGTGGCGACGCGGACGAAACTGATCAATCACGTACGCGGCAGTGTGAAGAGCACCGGGGTGCGCTTGCCGGCCGCGAGTGCGGAGGCGTTTGTGCGACGCGTGTCGCCGACCATCCCCTTGCCGCTCGTGCCCATCCTGGCGCCGATGCTCGCGATGATCACGGCGCTCACCGCGACGATTACGCAGTATGATGCGCAGATCGCGACGTTGATTGCGGACCAATATCCCGCCGCGCAGCGCTTGCAACAGCCCGCGGGCGTCGGGCCCATCACCGCGCTGGCGTACGTGCTGCTCGTCGACGACCCGACCCGCTTCGCGAAGAGTCGCGATCTTGGGGCGTACTTCGGACTCGTGCCCAAACTCGATGAGAGTAGCGGATCGACGCCGCAGTTGCGCATCACGAAAGCGGGCGATCCGTTCGGGCGCCGGTTGTTGGTGAGTGCCGCACATTATATCCTCGGGCCGTTTGGGCCGCCGTGTGATTTGCGGCGGGCGGGCGAAGCGTTGATGATCCGCGGCGGCCCCAATGCGAAGAAGCGCGCGGTCATTGCTGTCGCCAGACGCTTGGCGGTGTTGTTGCACCAGTTGTGGATCCACGATACCCCATACGCACCCGATTATCTGCTCCAGCGTCGCGCCGCGTAAGCGGGAGGCCGGTTGGTGTTGGTGTTGGTGTTGGTGTTGGTGTTGGTGTTGGTGTTGTCCTCCTGCTTCCACACCGCGTCCGTCGTTGACTGCGATCCGCGCCTGGCTCTTCGAGAGCGCCGCAGAGTTAGCAGCACGATGTACGCCTGTTCATCGGACCCCAACTTGCACCCGGATTCCACGTGCCGGAGTGCGGATAGAAGAGCGGTACCGGGGAAGCGGAGTCAATAGACTAAACCAGCCGCAAGTGCACCACGGTGCACTTGACAGATAGGCCTTTCTCATAGAAGGCGCGGAGACGCGGAGAACTGCGCGCGAGTGAACAGGACCTCAAAGTGTATTCTTTTGCGCTTTTTCGGAAACACTGCGAATGTCTTCGAGGTTTGGTGCAGTTCCCAATAACAAATGACTTCAATTCCACACTGATCCTCGCCGCCAAAGGAGCAGTTCTCCGCGTCTCCGCGCCTCCGCGTGAAGAATTGCTCCAGTAGATTCTCTTGCAGGCTTGGTCGGAGTCATGATCGGGTGACAGTGATTTCAACATCACCAAGTCCTCACGCATCAAAAATCAATTCGTAATCTTGGCATCTCGACGGCGTTCGGACCGCGTGCGAATCTATCGCAACTCAATCCAGGCTCCAACTTCATGCCTCGAATACTGAGCGCACTCAACGCTCGATTGGCGA
>JBDTTO010000622.1:0-3094 GCA_039930585.1 Gemmatimonadaceae bacterium | reverse complement strand
CGAGCGCGTCCTCCGGAATTGTGGAGTCCCATAGCGAAAGATTTTCGCGAACGGTTCCAGCGAAAAGCAGAATGTCCTGATCAACCAGTGCAACACTCGCGGCACGCGTTGTCCGCGACCACTGTGCGGCGGGCACATTGTCGAACAAAACTTCCCCGCTCCACGGCTGGTACAAACTCGACACCAGCTTGGCAACCGTCGACTTGCCGCATCCGGACGCACCAACCAATGCAACGCGCGCACCCGGCCGCAGTGCCAGCGAAAAGTTGCTGATTAACGGAGCTGCTTGCGTTGAATAACCAAACGTCACGTTCCGTAGCTCAACGTGACCGCGCAGTCGCTCCACTGTTGCTTCACGTTCTTCGGGCGATTCCGCATCCGATACGCTAGCCGGATATCGCATGACGTCGTCAACCTTGGCCATGCGCGCCTGCATTTCCTGCAGTGTGGCCGCCAGCAATACAAAGTTGTTAACCGGACGAATGAAACTCGACAGCAGTGTTTGAAACGCCACCAGCGTACCCAGCGTGAAATCACCGTTGATGACTCGACGCGCCCCGATAAACAGGATCAGCGCATTGGTGATCGCTGTGGCAAAGGTTGGAATCAGCATGAACAACATCGTCATACGATCCAGCGACTGCAGCGCGCTGAGATACGATGCCTGATAACCGGCCCAGCGCGCAAAGAAGTCCGATTCGAGCGCGGATGCCTTCAACGTCTCGATGGCCGACAATCCGGCCATGAGCGTTCCGCGCGATTTGCCTTCGAGCTGCAACACGCGGCGATTACCGTCAACGCGACGACGATTTACGGCAATGGTTGCAAGCACAATGATGCCGACACACGCAAACGCGATCAACGTGAGCTGCACATCGTAAGACAACATCAGCAGCGCGAAGAACACGATCATCAACGCATCAATTGCGGATGCAGCAAGCTTGCGAGAAAAGAACTGCGCAATCTTGTCAGTCAGTCCCGTGCGCCAACTGAGTTCACCGGCATATCGCTGCGCGTAGAACTCTACAGGCAGGTGCAACAGATGCCAGAGAAAATTGCCGGAACTTGACGTCGACAACTTCGTTTCGAATCGCAACAGATAATACTGCTGCAACCAAAGAAATCCGCTTCGAACCACCGCCGTCACGAACATCGCGAACAGCAATGGACGCACCCAGTCCGATCGCCGGTGCACCACGATGTCGTCGATGAAAATCTTCGCGAACATCGGAATCACGAGTCCCGTAACCGCAAGCGCGATACCGGCAAACAACGCGAACAACAACGCGTCTTCCGAACCAACCACGCGATCGCGCAACTTCTTCCACAGCGATGGCGGCGCTCCCTGACGGACGAAACCCGGCAGACGCGTGAACTCGATCACGAGCCCGGTAAACGAAAGATCCATCTCTTCGTTGGTAACCGGCCGCGGTCCGACCGCGGGATCATTCAGGTGATAGCTGTTTGCTTCAATGCCATCCAGAACAACAAAGTGGTTGAAGTTCCAGAAAATGATCGCCGGCAACTTAACCGCGTTCAGCTCGTGAAGCTCTCGCGTCGACTCGGTTGCTTCGAGTCCATACGCGCGCGCAGCCTTGCAAAGATTTTCCGCGTTCACACCATCACGCGAAACGCCGCACGATACCCGCAGTTCTTCAAGCGGCACATAACGTCCGTAATGTGCCAGCACCATCGCGAGCGCGGCCGCACCACACTCGGCCGCTTCCATTTGCAGAATCGTCGGCGTGTGCGCGCGACGTCGTTCCGAACGCGAGCGTGCCCGGTATTGTGTTACGGGTTCCGGCGAAACGGTGCTACTCACCAAACCAACGGCGAATCGCGGGAATGATCATGCCAATGGGTCGCATGGTTGCAACCACGATTTTGCCCGTCAGCAAAGTACCACTGCCAAATGCAATTGGCGCCCCGGCGCGCGAAGTCCACTTGAAACGACTGACGGTGGTTGAATCGGTGCGCACTGCAACGTCAACGAGATACGCACCACCGGCGGCCGTAAACTGCTGAACAAGCGTCGCGTTCTTGAGGTAACGATCCAACGCGCTGCCGCTGAGTGGTGCTGATGAAACCGATCGGACGTCGCCCAGAAAGTATCCTGTTTCCTCAGGCTGCACGCCGCCTGGCACCATCTCCACACGCATGCCTGCCTTGATACGTTTGCCTTCCAGCGGAATGAACATCATCACATGCAGTCGCGCGTCGTCGGGTTCGACCGTGCCGATCGCATCACCCGTATGAATCGTCTGTCCGACATCCGTGAGCTGCTCGACAACAATGCCGTCGTACGGACTTAACACATTCGCCGTGGCATCAAACTCGGCCCGCGTGCGCGCCAACGTGTTTTTGGTAAGTGCAATTGACTGATCGAGCGAAAAGAGTTGCTGCTTGTTCGCGACCTGCAGGCGCACTTCCTGCGATGTAAGGTCCTGTTGTTTCGCGGCCCAACCAATTTGTTGGAGCTGCACTTCCGCGCGCATGCCGATGGTTGTTTGCGCGGCGTCGCGTGTCATGAGCCCGCGGTCGACGGCGCGCTGTTCGTTCGCGATGCGCTCGTCGAGCGCAATGAGACGCCGCCCAGTGGCCCCAACCGCTTCGTCGGCCTGCTTCTTTTGCTGTACAATGGACGCCAACTGCATTTCGTGATCGGTTGTCAGCAGTGTGGCCGTCGAGTTTCGGTTGGCCTGAAGTTCGGCCAGCGACGTTTCGAGTTGTCGCATTGTTGTACGCAGTTCGGGCTGCGCGAGCACGGCGATGACTTGTCCTTTCTGGACTTTCGTGCCGGGCGTGGCGGCAACGGATTCGATTTGCCCCGAGCCCGAGGCCTGAATGCGAAACAGCCCGCCCTCGCGCAGCATGATGCCCTGGCCGCTGACGATCTGCGGAACGCGACCGAGCACGCCCCAAACCAGCGCGCCGACGACCAGCGCACTCAGGCCGGTCAACGCGATCCAGCCGCGCACCGATGTCACCACCATCAGAGTATCGAGTCCTTCGGCGGAATCGGCGCGCTGAAGCGCTGAGGATCGAAACTGTCGCTCAGACCCGGACATTATTGATGAGTTCTGCTTCGGTCAGC
>JBDTTO010000621.1:0-3097 GCA_039930585.1 Gemmatimonadaceae bacterium | reverse complement strand
ACGCGGAGAACGGCAAACAGCACTTAACTGCAGTGAGCAAGAAAAGAAAACCGGGGCACGCAATCGCGCGTGCCCCGGTTTTTCATTGTTTTTGATTTTTTCAAAAGCCTCCTGCTCTCGCACTTTTGATCAGTTGCAGTCCTCCGCGTCTCCGGCAGTGCCTCCGCGTCTCCGCGTGAAACCTGCGGTTTCTGCTGTTTCTGCTTTCCTTTGTGCTAGGCCTGCAACTCCTCCATATCCTTCGCATGCTCGGCGATAACCTTGTGCGCCGCATCCGCAGGCACCTGCTCGTAGCCATGAAAGCGACGCGAAAACAAACCAAAACCGTGCGTAATTGAAAACAGCGTCGTTGCGTACAGATGTAACTCCGACTGCGGAATTACCGCACGCACTGTCGTGCTGCTGCCGTCAGCATCCGTTCCCTGAATGTGCCCGCGTCGCGCCGAAACATCGCCAAGTACATCGCCGAGGAATGCGTCGGGGACCGTGATCTCCAGCAGGTCCAACGGCTCGAGAATCACCGGCTTGCACTTGGGCGCCACCGTTCGAAAAGCGAGAATGCCCGCCATCTTGAACGACATTTCGTTCGAATCAACGGAGTGTGTTGAACCGTCGTACAGCTCCGTCACGAAATCAACCAACGGAAATCCGGCGAGCACACCGCGTGCGGCGGCTTCCTGCACACCACGATCAACTGCCGGAATGAACTTCGATGGAATCACGCCACCCACAATTTTGTCGGCGAACAGGTAACCATCACCGCGCGTGCGGGGTCCCATGCGAATCCAGCAATCACCAAACTGGCCGCGACCACCGCTTTGTTTCTTGTGTCGCCCCTGCCCGTCTGCTTTCGCGGTCAGCGTTTCGCGATACGCAATCTTCGGCTTGATGAGCTCCGCCTGCACGCCAAACTTTCGCTTGAGCACTGCCATCATCACGTCGAGATGACGTTCACCCATACCACCCACAATCGTTTCATGCGTCTCGGCGTTGTAGTGCACTTCAAACGTCGGATCTTCGTCATGCAACCGATGTAGTCCGGTTTGCAATTTGTCTTCGTCACCGCGCACCGCCGCGCGCACAGCGAAGTGTACCAGCGGCTCCGGAAATCTGATGGCCGGCATGCGCACCGGATGTTCGCGCGTCGACAACGTGTCGTTCGTGTGCGTGTTGCGCAGCTTTGCGACGCATCCAATGTCGCCGGCGCGAAGTTGCGATACTTCCACGCGTTCCTTGCCCATCGGAATCGCAAGGTGTCCAAGCTTCTCGCCAACATCCCGCGTTGCGTTGTACACCTCCTGACCGTTGCTCACCTTGCCGGAAAGAATCCGAAAGTAGCTCACGTCGCCAACATGCGGCTCGGCCAATGTCTTGAATGTCAGCGCAACAAATGGCCGGTCGTCACGCGCGTGAATTTCGGCGGTTTTGTTGCCTTCAGCGCCTGTGAATGCGTGCGTCTCTTCCATCTCAAACGCGCTTGGCATCAACTGCACAAGTTCCGTGAGCAACGCGCGCACACCAATCATGTTTTCCGAAGACACGCAGAACAACGGGAATAGTTGCCCCTGCCGCATCGCTTCCTTCATGCCGTGTATCGCTTCGTCGCGACCGATCTCCGCACCTTCCAGGTAACGCTCCAGCAACGTGTCGTCTGTCGCGCTGATCGCTTCAATCAATTCCTGTCGATAGCGCGTAAACCGCTCGGCGTCTGCGGCCGGCACATCGCCCTCAACGTATTCGCCCTTGGTGCCAGGCGCATACATGTACGCGCGTTGCGTGAAGAGATTGATCACGCCGCGAAAGTCGGCGCCCTGTCCAACTGGTATCTCAACCGGAATCACGCGAGAAGTGAGACGCGATTTGATCTGCTCATACGCACGATCAAAGTCGGCGTACTCCTTGTCCATCAATGAAACAACAAACAACACCGGGTCCTGTCGTTCGACCGCCGCTTTGAACATTCGCTCCGTACCTACCTCCACACCTGCAGTCGCACCAACGACGCACAGCGCGCCATCAGCCGCAGTCAGTCCGGCAATCGCCTCGCCAATGAAGTCCAGCGAACCGGGGGTGTCCACGAAGTTGATCTTCGTATCGATCCACTCTGCACAGGCGCACCCCAGTGAAATCGAGAAACCGCGCTCGACTTCTTCGGGCAGGTGGTCCGTGAGCGCGGTGCCATCTTTTACAGTACCGTGTCGTTTGCTTGTCCCCGCGGCGAAACAGAGCGCGTCGACCAGGCTGGTCTTGCCGCTGGCGCCGTGTCCCACCACGGCGACGTTTCGAATGCCGTCGCTGTCATAGTCTCGCATTGGCTCTGCCTCCAGACGCATGAAGTGAACGCCGAGCTGGCCTTGCAATTGTCGTGGGTAAAGCGTGTCGCGCGGAAAAACCGGGCGCAAGAGTCCCGTAGCACACATCTGCGGCGGGCCCTCGTCTGGTGACAAAGCAAAACGGGCCACCCTGAGGTGACCCGTTTACGGACTATCTGGTACTGCCTTCCTCATGCTGAGATCCGGGCGATTAAGCGAGAATCCCGTCAAACGAATGGGCAGGATTCGTTAGTCCGCCTCCATATCGAAGGAGAACGCATCGGCTTCACGTACTGAATCCAGCCAGTTCTCCACCAGGTTATCGTCACGATGTCCCGTGTAGCCAGCGCCGCCGCCCGTGAAAAACGTATCGGACGAGTTCACTGAGAAACTCAGAGCACGTACCATCCCTTCGGGCCAATCCGGCATTGCCAGGCCAGCCGCTACACGCCGAAGCGTGGCGCCGCATTCCCCAAGCAGCTCGGTTGCCCGGGCCTGCAGGGTGTTAAGTGGTATGTCGAGGTCGCAGGTGATGAGCCGACCTGTGGACATATCGCGCCATGCTGCATCGCCGACCGCGCCGCGGTCCGGCCAGACGCCAAGATGACGTACGACTCCAGTTCGAGTTGCTTCCAGACGTTCGCTTTCGACAGTGGCTGCAAGAGCCAATGCCAACGACTGAGCGTCTGCCACGCCGTACAGCGTGACGACTTCGCGTCGTGAGCGAGTTCCGAAGGGAAGCACGGGAAGTGAATTCACGTGCGCCAGCACCGGCGAATCGCTCG
>JBDTTO010000620.1:0-3103 GCA_039930585.1 Gemmatimonadaceae bacterium | reverse complement strand
TGACGCGAGCTGCGTCACGGAGGTTGACACATATACACACGGCTCCAAAAAATTGTTCGTGTCCAAACCCTGAGGATGAAATGCGGATTGAACGGTTTCGCCCTTCACCCGCGCTGATGCTCGGCTTGATCCTGTCGCCAGTTGTGGTGCACGCGCAACGCGGCGACACTTCGCGCGTATCTGACTCAGCGCGTGTGATTCAAGCTGTTACCGTAACGGCATCGGCGGCTTCCGCACGACTGATTGCGGTGGGTTTCGAAGATCGCCGACGCACCAGTGGGTTGCCTGCTGCGCATTTCATCAATCGCCAGGCGATCGAAGTCGCAAACCCCAGCAATCTGCGCGAGATGCTGAGTTCACTCGGTGCGAGGGCGCGCAGCTGCGCGAGCGGAACGTTGTTCATCGACGGTGTGCTCACGTCGGGCGGCAACATGGAACTGGATGGAGCGCCACGACGCACCCGCAGCAATGCGACAACCAATTCATTGTCACGCTCGGAACAATTAGATCGGATTTCACCAAAGGATGTGGAAGGCATGGAGATCTACGCAAGTTCATCACAGATCCCGATCATCTTTCGCACCTCAGGCATGCAGAACAATCCACCGTCGTGTGTGATTGTAGTGTGGATGCGTTCTTCGTAACGTTTCCCCAGGGAACATTCGAAACGTGCGGCTCTCGTTGCTAACGAGTACACGCGAAAAATCGGCGGAGCGCTTGTCACCGCACTCCGCCGATTTCGTCTCCATGAAATGCTCCGACTATTTCTTGAAGTTCGGGTTGTTGTCCGTCTCTGTTACAGGCAGCACGATGCATGACTGACTGCCAATTGGAGCAAAGCCCGGTTTGAAATACGTTGATCCCGCGACGGGCAACCCGACAACGGCTGCCGGATTGCGGCGGAAGTCTCCCATGTGTTGTCCTTCAAGGAAGAAATCCATCGCTTTTTGCAGCATCAGTTCAGCGAGCACTCCAGCGGCGGTTGTTGCACCAGTGTACGCCGGTTTGCCATTCGCTGTCCGTCGCGCGTTGATCAGGGTCAGTTGATCCGCCTGCGAGCCCGCTTCAGCCGCGATGTAATCGGCTTCAAGCTTGGACGCCACGCGAATCGGTGAATTGAAGGTCGGATATTTGTCCTGAATAACAAATGGTCCGGCGTTCGCATCCTGTGCGCTGAGGTTGTGTTGCGAGGGCAGCTTGAACTTTACGCGAGGATCAGCAAACGTCTGGTAAAGTGGCGACACCGAAATCGATCCACGATCACTCGTGAACTGCCACAAACGATTGTTGAGACGCGTGCGGTTTCCGGCGTCATCCACATAGTTGAAGTTGAACGAGAACCCCGCAGGCACGAGATTCGCGTCGGCAATGGCTTCAGCTTTCTTGCCCATTTGCAGGTACGCCCGTGCACGACCGACACGCGCAACATTCGCGAGTTGTACGCCCGCCGTCGTCGCGTTCGCCGTACCCGACGCAATGGCCTTGGTAAAGTTTGCCACTGCAGAGTCAAGCATGTTCTGTGTGGTAAGCCGCGGTCCGCTGTACACGGAGCCCTCACAGAAGAACTCGGCCATCAACTCAAATGAATAACCCAACCACGTCTGGGCTCGCACGTTGTTGATGTTCGTGTCAGGTGTTGGCAGCGCGAGACCGAGCACGAGATGCGAACCCGAAGCCGCCTGTGAAATCGGGAACCACAGGTCGGTGCTCAGCGATCCATTGGTTGACTGCACATCGCGACGCCCGAACTCATTGCGTGTGGGGAATGTTTCGGCCACTAACGCTTCGCCCGTAAACCATGCACCGTGCATGATCGCCCATCCCAGCGCGGACGCATATGATTGCTGCGCAGAATTGGCCAGCGTGGTTGCATCATTGACGGGATCGACGGTGTTAACATCGAGCAGGTTCGGATTTTTCGGCTCAAGGAACGACGAGCATCCGGCTACACCAAACAGCAGTGCCGTTCCCGTCCATTTCGACAGCCGCGACATCGTGACGCCTCGCGCGCTTGTGCGCGCGCTCCCGATTCTGGTTTTGTATTTGAAATTCATGGCTGTAATCTCAGAAAGTAAGATTGAGACGGAACACAGTCGTGCGCGGCGCAGCCTGCGTGAGGAAATCATCGCGCGTGAACTGCCCAGCACCAGTCGAGCCGTTTCCGGATGAAATCACTTCTGGATCGGCCCCGGTAAAGGCCTTGTTCTTCCAGAGTTTGACGTTCTGCACTGCAAACGCCACCGAAGCCGTTTGCACCTTGCCCAGCATGCCGAGATAACGATGCGGAATATTCCAGGTCGCGCTGACTTCACGAATACGTGTGAAATCACCCGGTTGCAGGAAGCCGTCACGCGCCTCGGCGACTGTTGTTGCCGCCCCGTTCTGTTGTACGAATGCCGGCTGGCCCGCCGCCGGGTTTCCATACTTGCGAAGACGCTGCAGACGGGTCATTTGCAGGGTATCGAGACGCTGGTTGCTGGTGACCACCTGCGTTTCGCGGAAAAATTCGGTGTTGTTGTAAACCAGGAAGTCACGCTTCGTATCAAGTTGTCCGCTGAGGCGCAGTTGCTTGAACAGCGTCACTGTTGTTGAAAACGTTCCCTCGAATGTTGGGAAGATGTTTCCGGCGACTTCAAGGGTATCACCAACCGTCACAACACCCGTTGCTTCGTTGATGCTCTTGATTCGCTTGGAAACAAATGAACCGAGCTGATATCCCTTGGTGAATCGATTCAATGTCCCGAATGCAGCAACCCCGCCAAGATCCGTGAGCTCGTTGTGCAACGTCGCGCCACCGACGATCACGTCCCAGTTCAAATTGCGGCTGCGAATTGGCGTAGCTGAAACGGAAACTTCAAAACCGGTATTCTGCACGCCGCCAATGTTCACCTGCGGATTTGTCAGAAATCCCAGTGACGGCGGCAGCGGCTGTGCGAGAATCAGGTCCTTTGTGCGTTTGTCAAAGTGCGTCAACTCGAGTGACACTCGGTCATTCAGAAAGCTGGCGTCAATGCCGACTTCCAGCTCCGAGCCCTTTTCGGGTTTGAGATTGGAATTGCCCGGATTGTTTGGTACCGCACCCGATTCAACGACTGACACGTTG
>JBDTTO010000619.1:0-3107 GCA_039930585.1 Gemmatimonadaceae bacterium | reverse complement strand
TACGCCGACGCCCGAATCAGCCGCAACAACGTTCGCAATATCAACACGTCGCAAACCCGCGTAGTCGGGCTGGGCGACAACGAAACGTTCGGCATTGGTATTCGTGTTCTCGTTGGCGGATCGTGGGGCTTTGCGGCCACCAGTGACCTTACGCGTGATGAAGTTGCCCGCACCGCGAAGGTTGCCGTCGCGCAGGCCAAAGCGAATCGTGTCGCACAACGGCGCCCGGTTACGCTTGCACCAGTAACGCCAACGCCCAACGGAACGTGGCGCTCCAACGTGCGCATCGATCCGTTCGACGTGCCCATCGAAGAGCAGGTCGCGCTGCTGATTCACGCTAACGAAGCCGCGCTCAATGTTCTCAAGCCAGGTGGCAAAGGCGCCGGCTTTGTGAACTCCAGCATGTTCTTCCTGCGCGAAGAAAAGTCGCTCGCGACCACGGACGGCACATGGGTCGTGCAGACGGTGTATCGCGCGCAGCCCAGCGTCACGTGCCAGGCCGTCGATATTGCAACGGGCGATTTTCAGTCGCGCCAAAGCACGGATATTCAGCCGATGGGACGCGGCTACGAACATGTGCTCGACGGAAAACTTGTCGAGAACGCGCCAATCTGGGCTGAGCAGGCAAAGGAAAAACTGAAAGCGAAAGCCGTCGAAGTGGGGCGCTACGATCTCGTGTTGCACCCCACGCACCTCTGGCTGACGATTCACGAATCGGTGGCACATCCCACCGAACTCGATCGCGCGCTGGGCTTCGAAGCCAACTACGCCGGCACCAGTTTTGTTGCGCCACCAGAAAAGGTGTTGGGCAAACTGCGCTACGGTCCGGATATCATGAACATTCAGGCCGACCGCGAACAGGATGGTTCGCTGGGCGCCATTGGATGGGATGACGAAGGTGTAAAACCCGACACCTTCATGATCATCAAGAACGGCGTGGTCAACGACTACCAGACTACGCGTGAGCAGGCACCGTATCTCGATTGGTGGTACAAGCAGAGCGGCCAGCAGATGCGCTCGCACGGCAACTCATACGCGCAGTCGTTTGCAGATGTGCAGTTCCAGCGCATGCCAAACGTGTCGCTGTTGCCGGGCGCCAAAGAACAGAGTTACGAAGATCTCATCGCCGCGACCGATCGTGGCATCGCGATCGTGGGCGACGGGTCATTCTCAATCGATCAGCAACGGTTTAACGCGCAGTTTGGCGGCCAGCTCTTTTATGAAATCAAGGGCGGCAAGATCGTTGGCATGTTGAAAGACGTCGCGTACCAAATGCGCACTCCGGAGTTCTGGGGCGGCATGGACATGATTGGCGGCAAGAAGAGTTACCTGCTCGGCGGTGCATTCGGTGACGGCAAAGGACAACCGGCACAAAGCAATGCAGTCAGCCACGGTTGCCCTCCAACGCGCCATCGCAACATCAACGTGATCAACACGGGACGGCAGGCATGACGCCGCGCTCGCTGTTTGAATCGGCCGCTGACGCGCCCAAGTACATGTCGAAGGCGGAAGCCGAGTCGTTGACGAAGAAGGTGTTGTCGTATGTGACGGTTGATGCCGCACGCGTGAGCGTCGGTTCTGGCAATCTCGCGAATTCGCGATTTGCCGTGAATCAGATATCCACCGCCGGTGACAGCTACCAAACGCAAATCACCGTGCGCGCGACCATTGGTAAACGCAGCGCAACGGCCAGCGGCAATCGCCTTGATGATGATTCACTGAAAGCGCTCGTCAAGAAAGCAGAAGCACTCGCGAAGCTGTCGCCCGAAGACACGGAAGCGATGCCGGAACTCGGCCCGCAAACGTATCGCGATGGATTGGGTTGGTCCGATCCGACCGCAATGCTTGATCCGCAGGGGCGTGCAACTGCTATTCAAAAGATTACCAGTCAGGCGGAAAAGGCAGGACTTGTTTCAACTGGTTATCTCGAAGTTACGGCCGGTGCAAACGCGGTCGCATCATCAGGTGGTGTGTTTGCGTGGGGCCGCAGTACTGCCGCCGCGCTTACAACGACCGTGCGCACGGCCGATGGTACGGGTTCGGGTTGGGCTGGCGCCAGCACGAACGATTGGTCGCGTATCGATCCCGCAGCGCTTGGCGCACGTGCGGTCGAGAAAGCGAAAGCATCAACCAACGCAGTTGCGGTTGAGCCGGGTCGTTACACCGTCATTCTTGAGCCAACTGCAGTCGGCAACATGGTTGGTCTTATCCAGGGATCGTTGGCGGCGCGTTCGGCAGATGAAGGTCGTTCATTTTTTTCCAAGCCGGGTGGTGGCACAAAAATCGGCATGAAGGTCGTCGACGAACGTGTCACGCTCATTTCCGATCCATTCGATCCCGAGACGTACGGCAGCGCATTTACTGGCGAAGGTTTGCCAACTGATCGCGTAACCTGGATTGAAAACGGTGTCGTGAAGAGCCTCGCGTACGATCGGTATTGGGCTCAGCAGAAGAACATGAAAGCGACGGCAGCGCAGGGATCGCTCAAGATGTCGGGCGGTACGTCTTCGCTCGAAGAGATGATTGCGAGCACCGATCGCGGGTTGCTGGTCACGCGCTTGTGGTACATCCGTGCGGTTGATCCGCGCACGATTCTGTTCACTGGACTCACGCGCGACGGCACGTTTCTCATCGAGAAAGGCAAGATCACGCGGGCTGTAAAGAATTTGCGGTGGAACGAATCACCCATCTTCATGTTGAACAACGTAGAGATGATGGGAAAGCCAGAACGTGTTAGCGCCAGTGAATCAGGCAGCGCCGGTCAGGCACTTGTTGTACCGCCCATCAAAGCACGCGATTTCACATTTACAAGTTTGAGCGACGCAGTTTAGTCGTACATCTCAACTCTTTCGCACCGATTTTCGTATTTCGTACAGTTTGCGGTGACGATTTGCAGTAAAGTGCGCAACGTTTGCGTCCGACATTCGTCATTGCATCACAACAGCTCGTCAGCATCGCCCTTGTGCGTGGTTGTCGAGCCTTCATCTGCGCTGAGCTAACACAGACAGCGTAGCGCGCAGAAAATCACTGTTCGCATTTGCATTCGGTGACAACTGCGTGGCTCGCCTTTTCCACCGGGGGAAAGGGAGCACTACCACCTCCTGTTT
>JBDTTO010000618.1:0-3110 GCA_039930585.1 Gemmatimonadaceae bacterium | reverse complement strand
GGCAACGCTGTGCCGGCGGCAATAAGATCGTCCTTCTCCTTGACCGTACTCATGATCTTGAGCGCGAGCACTTTCCACTCTTCGTACGACTTGGTGAATTCTTTCTGCAAGCTGTCCGCGCCAGTCGACTTGGTCGTAGCGAGATAACTCGTCCACGCGCTGTCGGCGACGGCGAGGTTTTTGCTGACAACTTCGTACTGTGGAAGACGCATTGCCTCCATCGAGATCTGCGGATTGATGAGCAAGCGCATGGCGCTTCCGACATCAGACTGTGCCGCAACAATTCGGAGCAATCCCTCGATGCTCGGCAAGGAGTTCGTGGAGATGTTTTCCAGATTGCGTGCCGATGCGCGCACGTTGTAAATGCCGATCGTGCCGATGATGCTTCCAACGACAGCGACGGCGCAGAAACCCGCGACGAGTTTCTGCCCAACCTTCATATTGGAAAAGAGTCGCATTGCTATTTACGGTTGATAAAAAAGTTGGGCGCGCGGATGAATGCGTGCACGACGACGGGCCAGCGCGACGAATGATTCGCGCGCTGGCCCACCGATTATTTGAGCACGAGTACTTTGACGCCGGCCGTTGCAGCGGCGCTGCTGACATATCCAATGCCACCTGGCGTTGACTTCACAAAAGCGATCACATCGTCATCGCTGGGTTTTGACGCTGGCGGCGTGTCTTTGCCCGAGAAAATCTGGCCTTGCCAAAATGTTTCGACCGCGGCAACCGTCTTGCCAAGTACCGCTTTGTCAAACGCAATGCGCGCTGGTGCAGTCTTTGCCTGATATACTGGCACTGCTGCAGAACCGTCGGCGAACTTCGAGGTTTGTTTCAGGAAAATTTTCGAAGCCAGATCGGATGTGATGTCGCTCGCGCTAACGGCGCTGTTGGCAACAATTTTCACTTCCTGCGCGGACGCCGATGTAACCAGGAAACACGACGCGAGTGCGGCGAGAATGGTGAGTTGTTTTTTCATGTGAAGAGTCTCCGGTCAGAAGCTGACGGCGAGGCTGAGAATGCCATAGTAGGCTTTTGAACGCGGTGCGGCTCGCATGACGAATGGTGCCGACGTGGGTGGGATGATCGTTGGCACTGCTGTGTCAAACGAGTATCCATCTGCACGATGTCCTTCGAACTTGAACTTGACGTTGGCCGACGGCGCGTAGGTAATGCCACCCGTAACGTCCTTGTTCAGATTCAACATCACGTCCGGAATCGTTGGCGTGAAATGCAGGAGGTTTGACGCCGTGTTGTATTCCGTTACGAGCGTCACTTTGTCGGTGACATTCACGCCGGCCTGCGCATACGCTGCATGATAGTCCGTGGCGGTCTTGCCTTTGCCAGAATAAAACTTCTGGTATTCAGCGCGGGCGAAGAAGTGCGTGAAGTCGCCGTCAACTGAGAACATTTTGACTTTCTGCGTTTGCGAATGCTGGAGAAACGGCTTGCCCTGATAACGATCAAGGAAAGTTCCAACGCGCAAACCCTTCACTGGCAGACGCAGCCACAGCTGTGTACCGACCGAATTTCCCATGCGCAGTGAACCAACGGTTACACCAGTCGCCGAAGGCAACGTGTATTTCACATCAAATTCACCGGCGACTGCATTGGCGTCGATGCCGAAACCCTGGCCCAGTTCGAAGCTCTTGGTGACGACGATGCCGTCAATGTTTTCCAGCGTTTCGCCGTACAGCGCTTCGCGGAACAGCGGCAGCAACGTGCCGACAAAACGAACTTCATTGAAGATGCCGCGCGGAAGCGGGTTGCGACCAACTTTCACTGTGTAGCCGCCAATCTTCTTTTCATAGAACGCCCAAACCGGGCTGAGCTCCGGCATGATGTCTTTCAGTGGGCTTGCACCGACGCCGCGATTGAGCAGCTGCACAACTACGCGATCGTTCGAGTCAAACTTGTATCCGAACTGCAATGCGACGGCGCGGTAATCGGTGGTTCCGTCCTTGTTGATACCAAATACGCCAAGTCCGTCCGATTTTCCGTAGCCCTGATTAAGCGATCCGTGGAACGAAAACTTTTCCGTCCATTCCTGGGCGCGCGCAACATGCGCACCAACAGTCGTTGAAAGCACCGCGAATGCAAGTGCGGCGCGCGTGCGAGCAAACAAAGACATTCGAAAAAACTCCTGCAGTAGGTGAATGAACGGTCTCGACTCCAAACCCGGCGTCAACGCACTGTTCAGTTGAATAGGAGATCGACCGCAAACCTGAATCCGTGCATTACACAAAGATTACTGCGCTGCTGAACAACCTTTTTTCCTGGTGCACAAGCAACGCCTGGTGATCGCAAGGATGACGCCGATCACAATTGAGCAGTAACAATTCGCAGTTGCATTTCGCAAAAGTTTTTTGACGCGCAATTCGTGCGTTGCGCCATACGATTGAAATATTTCTGGAAGATTACAATTCGTTGTATGCCATCGGGACAGTCATGGTTTGATCGCGTGGACGACTAATCATCCACGCTTGCGACCAGCTTTCCCGCCTCACGACGCAGGCGCGCGTTCGCGATATCGCGCGTGTCCGCGTGACGGCCAACCAGTCCGTAAATGCCGCGTTCGAGGCGCGTGATAAGCGGGGACGAACTGAGTGCAAGTTGTGCACTGGCAAAGGACATTCCAAAGCTTTCGAACTTTGACGCCACTTCAGATCCGGTCAGTGCACGGTGCTGCGCGTCAAATGTCTTGAGAATGGATTGCGTCGTGCCGGATGATTCGCGGTCGTGAACCGGCGCGTCCACACTGGCGATTTCGAGCACAATATCAAAACGCACACCCTCGGCGCGCAGTTCCTGCACAAATTTTACCAGCAAACCACGCGTCGGCATCTGACAGCCCTGCTCGATAAACTTTTTTGTCGCTACGCGTTTGAGTGATTGAAACAGCGGTTCAATGGCAATAGATCGTACTGCATTCAGCACCTCGATAATTCGGCGTGCAATCCATGATTGCGTAACATTGGCGCGCATGAACCATCCGTTACCGGTGGACGTCCAGCGATCATCCGCGCGCAGTGCTGCTTCGGCCGCCACGTGCATGATGCCAAGCGACGCGCCAAGCGCCTCGGCGCGGATGACCCCAAACCGATAGGGCA
>JBDTTO010000617.1:0-3114 GCA_039930585.1 Gemmatimonadaceae bacterium | reverse complement strand
CCGCAGGAATGCATGCTGCACAACATCTTCGGCGAGCGGAAGATTGTGCACACCAAAAATGCGCGTGAGCGCAGCGACCATCCGCCCCGATTCATGTCGGAACAGATGGTCGTTGATTTCTGCAGAATAAACGCTCACGCGAAAATGCTGGCGTGAACGGATGTCCGAATGCGGACGATCACATGTCCATCTTTCGCACGGGACGCACTTCCACGCTGCCGTCGCCTTCAAGAATCGGACAACCCTTCGCCAATTCCGCAGCTTCGGCGATGTCCTTTGCGGTGATGATCGAGTAGCCGCCAATCAAATCTTTGGCTTCGGCAAACGGACCGTCGGTTACTGCTTTGCTCTTGCCCATTACCGTCAAGCCGCTGGCCTCGAGTGGCTGGCCGGATTCCTTGAGGTGCCCCTGCTTCTCCAGTTCGCGCATCCAGGCAAGCCACCGCTGCATGCTCTGCTGCGCCATTTCGGGCGTTGCGAATGCGGCGGCCCGCGACGCCGGGGCGCTCCGATACAACAAAATGAAATCGCTCATCGTTGGTGTCCTCAATGAAGTGGTCTGGCCTTTCCGACGACCATCGTCGCCGCTGGCACATGGTCAACGCGTGAGCGTTTGGCGCCCGGACAAAAATTTTCGTTCGAAACTGTCGGCGGGCAAGGCCGGCACACCTTGCTGAGACTGGTAGCCAGGGGCATTCTTGACCGGTGACCTTCCGCATCGCCACCGCTTCCGATATTCCGGCTCTCCAGCAACTGATCGCCGACTCAGTGCGAGGGCTTAGCGCGGACTATTACACGCCTGCACAAATTGACGCTTCATTGATTGAAGTGTTCGGCGTCGACACACAACTCATTGAGGATGAGACGTACTACGTGATGGATGGCACCAACGGTCCGGCAGCAGCGGGAGGTTGGAGCGGACGGCGCACGTTGTTTGGTGGCAGTCACATGAAACAGTCCGACGACCCGCGTCTCGATCCCGCCACCGAACCCGCACGCATTCGCGCGTTTTTTGTGCATCCCGATTACGCGCGACGCGGTCTCGCGCGCGAACTCTACAACACCTGCGCGCGCGCCGCATACTCGGCAGGCTTTCGCACGTTTGAGTTGATGGCCACCATGCCAGGTCGACCGCTGTACAACGCACTGGGCTTTGTCGAAGTCGAGCATGTGCAGTTGCCGATGACCAATAACGAGACACTTCCACTCACCCGCATGCGTCGGGTCATCGAGCCCGAACGCGCCTGATGCCGCGCGCATGACAGAAGTTCTGCACGAACAACTGCAGACGGCGCTGGGAACTGGCTTTACTATCAAGCGCGAAATTGGCGGCGCGGGAATGTCGCGCGTGTTTCTCGTCGAAGACGTCAAACTGCACCGGTTGATCGTTGTAAAGTTGTTGCCGCCAGAACTTGCGGCCGAACTATCAAGCGCGCGTTTTCGTCGGGAAATACAACTCGCCGCGCGGTTGCAACATCCGCACATTGTGCCACTGATTTCAACAGGTGATGCGGCTGGCGTGCCGTATTACACCATGCCGTTTGTTGACGGCGAATCGTTGCGCGACCGTATGCAACGCTCGGGTGAACTCACCGTTCCCGAATCCATTCGCTTGCTTCGCGAAATCGCCACCGCATTGGCGTACGCGCACGATCGTGGAGTCGTGCACCGCGACATCAAACCGGAAAATATTCTTCTGACCGATGGTGTGGCGCTTGTCGCGGATTTTGGTGTGGCGAAAGCATTGGTTGAATCAACCACGATGGGCGAACGACCACTCACCGCGGCCGGAATCACCGTTGGTACGCCCGCGTACATGTCACCCGAACAAGTCAGCGCCGATCCCGCAATCGATCAACGCGCTGACTTGTATTCATTTGGCGTGGTTGCGTACGAGATGTTGACGGGACGTCCGCCGTTTATGGCACGCACCACGCAGGCGCTGTTGGCCGCGCATGTGATTGAAACGCCGGAGTCCATCAGCAAGCGACGTCCGTCAATGCCCGCGGATCTCGCCAATCTCATTATGCAGTGCCTCGAGAAACGTCAGGCCGATCGTCCACAGAGTGCGACTGACATCGTGCGCGCGTTGGACCGAATACAAACGACAACGCCCGGCGGGACAACGGCACTGCGTTCGGGCGACGTCATAAACACGGTCGCGGAAGTTTCGACTGCGCGCATTCGCACATACGCGGCCGGCATTTCGTTTGCGCTGCTCGCAGCCGCGGGACTGTGGTATGCGCGCGGGCGGAAGCAAGAAGTTCCGTCAGGTGCAGAAGCGACACCGCAGCGCGTCCTCATCGCGCCGTTTGCCAACATGACGGGTGATCCTCGCTATGATCATGTGGGGGCGCTTGCTGCCGACCGACTGGCGTTCAGCACCGCGCAGGCCGGAGCCGATGTGGTGGCTGCTACCACGGTGGCGATCGCGCTGGGCGATACGGCGCATGGTCGCTCCGAAAAACTCAAACAATTGATTGCGGCAACCGGTGCTGGTATTCTCGTTTCGGGTAGTGTGTATTTGCGAGGGGATTCGCTGCAGTTGCAGGCGCAACTTGTAGACGCAGCAACTGGTCGCACCGAACTCATTTTGCAGAAAGAAACGGGACCCGCCACCGACCCCAGCGTCGCTGTTGACGCAATCGGCGATCGACTGAGTGCCGAAATTGGCCGACGTATCAACATGAAATTGATGCCAGGCGGATTTCGCGCACCAAAGTACGAAGCGTACAGAGAAATGCAGGCCGGTTTCGACCTCTTCGCGCTGAAGGGCGACAACGTCGCGTCACGTCCGCACCTTGTTCGCGCAATTGAATTGGACACCGAATTTGTCCAGGCGTACAACATGCTTTCACGGCAATATCTGAACTCCGGCGAGTTTGCGCGGGCCGATTCCATTTTGAAACGCGTCGAACGTCTGCAGCCGACCTTTACCGAGAATGAAAAGAACCAATTCAACTACCAGCGCGCAGATCTCGACGGCAACATCAATGCGATGATCGAAAGTTCGCGAGCGATGATTTCACGTGATTCCAGCGCACTTGCGTTGTTCTTGTACGGCGACGCCAGTTTGTTGCTGCTCCACACGCATGAAACCATCCGCGCCATGCG
>JBDTTO010000616.1:0-3114 GCA_039930585.1 Gemmatimonadaceae bacterium | reverse complement strand
GTGACGTTGCCGACCAATCGAATGCGCGAAATAATGCGCGCATCTCGCCCGGGCCTGCAAAAAGTGTTTCGGCAGTATTCAGCATCCGGCTGAATATGCTTCCTTCAGGACAATTTGGCGGGGCGCATCGGTTTTTCCATTCAGATTCTTGACCGCGCACGCAAACACACGAATCGGCGGCATCCGATCCGGCGACGCCATTTGCGAACCATCGGCCATGCGGACAGTCATCATCACCGCAGGGCCGGCCAGGCGAAACACGAGCCAGCTCGTTGACAGATCGATGCCATCTGAGAGCGGCAGTGTAAATGCGATCGGGCCAGCCGTTTGCACGGCGCCCATCGTGAGTCCATCGGAGAGTCGGACCGTGTTGCTGATGGATCGCTCAACCCACGGCTTTCGAACGCCGTTCCGGTCAACGGTGGCAACACCTTTGCTGAGATCGGCCGCCGGATTGGCCACCACAATCAGTGCCTGCATTTCAATGGGTCCGGTTACGGGACCAACTCCCGGAACGACTTCGCCCGGATACAGCAGCTGCAGTCGCGCAATATCAACGCGCACCGAGTCCGCGATGCGAACGTTGGCCGCAAAGGTCACCACGGGCGAGTAGTCACTCGCGACCGAGCTGATCATCAATGCCTTGCCGCCACCGCGCACGAAACACCCCGGCAGGAGCACAACACAAGCCAGCGCCGCGATAAACGGCGGTTTACGCAGCACCGGCATGAGACGCGAGGCGACTAGTGGTCGCGTTTTGCGCTTCGGGACAGCGCGTGCTCGCGCACGGTGCCCATGATTCGCGCCATTTCGGCTTCGCAGGACGCACGTTCCTGCGGTGTCCAAAGGTCCACGTGATGGGCCGCCCGAATGGTAGCAAGCATTTCATCCACCAATTCACGAAGGCGCGGATTACGGCGGCGTTCTTCGCCACCACTGAACTGAGAAGAGTCTTGAGCCATGAAAAGAATGTGCCCGCCGTTACAGTCCCACGACAAGACCCCGGACCAACAAAGACCAATCGGTAACATTTGAGACAGGCCGGGCTGACGAGTCTGCCAGTAACGGCCCCTTATCTCATCTGCTATCTTCCCGCATTGCCCAACGGGCTCTCCTGTTGTCATTCGGCCACGCCCCCATGAAACGCCCTTCCGATCTCTCTTCGAATTCATCACGCCGAACATTCCTCGGCATGGTCGCAAAATCCGCCGGCGTTCTGCTTGCGATGCCGTTGCTCGCGAAAACGCTTCGCGCGGAATCCAGTGCAATCGACATTGGCACTCCCCACGAATTGTTGCCTGTGAACGCTGCACGCAGCGCCGCAGTTGCAGTCACCGTTTACAAAGATCCGAGCTGCGGATGCTGCAAGGAGTGGGTGAAGCACATGCAGAAGGCGGGATTCACCGTCACCGCAACGGATACCGCCGACATGAACGCGATCAAAGCCAAATACGGTGTGCCGAGTGCGCTGCAATCATGTCATACGGCGGTGGTTGGCGATTACGTCGTTGAAGGACATGCGCCCGCAGATGTTGTGCAGAAGATGTTGCTCGAAAAACCAAACGCGCGCGGCATTGCAGTGCCGGGAATGCCGCAAGGTTCGCCCGGAATGGAAGGCCCCACCAAGGACAAATACAACGTGATGTTGTTTGATCGCCTGGGCAAAGCCACGGTGTACGCGTCCCGTTGAGCATGCTGGTGGACAATCCGACCGTTGTTCCCGCTGCTGCGCACTACGATCCGCGCATTCAACGCGCACGGGAGTTTGACATTCAGGATATTGCGGCGCTCAACAATATTTTTGCGCCCGATGGTCTGACGCTCATTCGCACCGAGGCGTTTGTTGCCGCGCACCTGGATGGATATCTGGTAATGCGTGATCAGGACGAAAATCTCATTGGGTGCGTGGCGCTGGATGAATATTCGCCATCGCTGGTTGAGTTGGTGTCGCTGGCGGTTGCACCAGTCGCGCAGGGGCAGGGGCTTGGTAAACTGTTGATTGAAGCAGCGTGCACACTCGCGAGTCGTCGCGGATATCCGCAGATCTTTGCGATTTCTCTGGCCGATCAGCTGTTTCTCAGTATGGGCTTTGTTGACAGCAACATCGAACATTTTCCCGAAAAGATTGCGCGTTACAAAAAGATTTCGCGTTCTGAATTGTCCATCGGCAAGAAGTTCTGCTTCGTACGCACTCTCTCGGCGGTTTAAAGGAAAACATGGCATCGTTTGTTGATCCGCGTCTGCCCAAACGAATTGAGCGCTGGCGCAGTCCGTCACTCGGACTTGAGATGCCAATCGTGCAATACGGCTGGGGTGGTCAGCCGGTATTGTTGTTTCCAACGGCGGCCGCCGATTTTCTCGAGAACGAACGATTCTGGTTGGTGAAGGCGATTGAACCGCTGCTGCTTGAAGGGCGAATTCGCGTGTTTTCCATTGACAGCATCAACAGTCATGCGTGGATGGATCGCAACCTGGCTGTGCCCGAGCAAGCGCGGCGTCAGGCGATGTATTCGCGGTACGTCGAAGACGAAGTGGTGCCGTACATCCGCCACTGGGTTGATGATCCAGGTGCACGCGCGATTACGACCGGCGCAAGTTTCGGCTGTTTTCATGCATCCAATGCATTCTTTCGCCGTCCGGATTTGTTTGGTGGCGTGATTGGCATGAGTGGCTTCTACGATCTCAATCGCAGCTATCTCAAGGGCTACACCGACGACAACGTGTATTTCAACAATCCGATGTGGTACGTGTCGAACATGGAAGGTGGTCAGCTCGACACGGTGCGACATCACTCACGTATTGCAATCGTTGCGGGACAAGGCCAGTGGGAAGCGCCCGACGCGACGCGCGATTTTCACAACCTGCTCGACCACAAAGGCATTGGCCACATCTTTGATTTGTGGGGCTACGATGTGAATCACGATTGGCCCTGGTGGCGCAAGATGTTGCCGCACTATCTCGAACGCTTGGGGTTCTAGCATGCGTCGTACAAACAAATCACTGAAGACATCGCTGGTTGCGGCTGCGTTGAGCGTTGCATGTGCCACGGGTTCACTGACCGCGCAGCAAGCATCCGGTGCGAAACAAACCGGCCAGCCACTGAAGGATGCGACG
>JBDTTO010000615.1:0-3115 GCA_039930585.1 Gemmatimonadaceae bacterium | reverse complement strand
TTGCTAGAATTTGTACCACGGCTTTGCCTTGGCTGGCGGTGGTGGTGCAGTCATCGACGATGGAATCGGAACAGTTTTTGTGCCTTCAACAAATCCGTACACAGCAAGCCCGAACGAGATCTGCGGATCAAGCACTGACTTCGTCAGCGAAATGAGGAGCGCCGTCGCAAGTGCACATGCGCGCGCTGCCTCTTCACCATACAAACCGTGACTGGACGTGATCTCGCCAATTTTTTCGTCGAGCTTTTGTTGTGTTTCGATAATCGTGATGAGCGGCGCGTGTCCATCGGTTGGTCCACTGCTCGCGGTGCGTTCGTCAATTTCAATTCCAAGTCCCGCTAACCCGGCCTTCATCACTTCAACAAGCACGGGACCGCGCTCGTTTGCGATGTCGGAGAGCACCGGTGATCCCACCGTCATGTTCTGCGTCGGCAATCCGAACGTCCGAAACAGAATCGTGCCCGCCATGCGCCCGGCCCCACATACGCACGTCTCGGCATGTGCGCCACGTTCGGTCGCGAGTGCGGAGATGACGTAGTCGGAAATGACGCGCGATGATTTCAGCTGTGCGTCGAGGCTGGTTTGGTCGAAGGACATGAGTGCAGAACGGATTGTGTTGGCGTCTTGTGATTTGGCCAGAAGCTGGCCAAAAGCTGGCTAAAAGCTGGCCAAAAGCTGGCTAAAGGCTGGCCGAGTTGCGGCGGATTGGCGATGGGGGAACTGGGTCGGCGGATGTTACGGCGCAGCCATCAGTACCGGCAGATGGTGAATTGATCGACACCCCGATCTTGCGCAAAATCTCGAATGTCACTAATTAATCAGTTAATTAAACTATCCAGTAAACATGACCCCCAAGCCCAGAACCCCCAAGCCATCTCTGCCGCCAACACCCTCGGCCGCTGGCGCGCCCCTCGACGGTGACACCGAAACCCGCATTCTGAACGCCGCCCGGACTGTCTTCGTCCGTCGCGGTACGGCCGGCGCTCGGATGCAGGAAATCGCCGCCGAAGCCGGCGTGAACCAGGCCCTGGTTCATTACTACTTCGGCTCAAAGGACGAACTTGCTGAGCGTGTTTTCATGGACGCGGCCACGCGACTTCTGCCGGCGATGGCGGCGCTGATGAACCCGACCGCGACGCTCGAGCAGATGGTTGAGCGCTTCGTGCACGGTTACATCGATGCGGTGCGCGCGACTCCATTTGTGCCGGGGTATCTGCTGGCCGAAGCGCATCAGCATCCCGAACGCATCAACAAGTTGATGCAAAAGGCCGTTGGGACAGTGCCAGCGAATGTCGCAAACATTGCCATCACGCGCCTCGATGGTGTCATTGCGGAACGTGTCGCTGCAGGAAAAATGCGACCAATTCCCGCGCGTCAACTGCTGATCAATGTGCTCGCGATGGTGATTATGCCGTTTGTTGCGCGCCCAGTGCTGCTCACCGCGCTCGACATGGATGATGCGGACTTCGATGAATTTCTTGACGAGCGCCGCCGCGAATTGCCTGGCTTCATTCTTAACGCACTCAAGCCATGATGCGCATATCACGCACGTTCAGCTTTGCGTTTGCCGCATTCGCACTGTCGGCGCAAACATTACATTCGCAAACTGCGACACGTTCCAGCGATACAGTTTATCTCGACGTACTGCAACGCGCCGCCGAGAGTACCGATCGACGCGCTGCGCAAATTGAGTTGCTTAACTCGCAGTCTGCGTTGCGCCTGCAAACGATTCGCAACGAACGATTGCCGATGCTAAACGGAAGCGCTACAGCGCAGTATCTCTCCGATGTCGTGTCAGTCAGCAGCGTCTTTGGTGGCGCATTGCCTGGCGGCCTTCAACTACCAACGCCGTATCACGATCAGTACGACGCATCGGTCACCGCACGCGCCCCGCTGTTTGACGCAACGCGCACGAAACGCGTAGCCGTTGAAAATGCGCAGAATGCGGAGTCAGTTGCCCGAATCAAGGCCGCGCAATGGCAACAGCGCCAACAAGTGAGCGACGCGTTCTTCGCAATTCAATTGTACGACGTACAACTGAAATCGACTGACATCGCCATCGCCGATCTCACCGCCCGAAGAACGGCAGCGCAACAACGTGTCGGTGCTGGAAGCGCATTGCCGAGCGAGGTCTTGTTGCTCGAAGCAGAGTTATTGCGGCGCAATCAATCACGAACCGAGCTCGCCGCGCAGCGCAGTGCGACACGCGACGTGCTGAACTCCATCGTGAGATCGGACATTCCCCCCGACGCAACCTTGGCAGTGCGCGGCGAGACCGCCGCCGGCTCCAACGCGGAGATCATATCACCGCGAGGCCGGCCTGAGTATCAACAATTCGCGCGGACGCACGAGTTGATCAACTCGCGATCCGCCGAGCTGTCTGCGCGCGACCTGCCACGGGTGAGCGCATTTGGGCGGCTCGGCTATGGACGGCCAGGACTCAATCCATTGGGTCGATCGTTTGATGGGTATTGGAATGCCGGGTTGCAATTGGAATGGTCGCCATTCAACTACGGCCGCACGAAGCGCGATCTGCAGTCACAACGCTTGCAGTCGCAGATAACGGACAGCGAAGAAGACACGTTCACCGAAAGCCTGGCCCGTGCAGCGTTCGCCCAACGCGGGCAGATCACTGCGCTGCAGCAATCGCTTCCAATGGACGATTCAATCGTCGCACTGCGCGAACGCGTGCTCCGCGAAACACGCCTCCGCTTTGACGAAGGCGAAATCACATCGGCCGACTACATCGCCCGTCTCACCGAACTGACGTCCGCACAACTGGATCGCGATGCGCGTCGCGTGCGACTGAGCGAAGCCCGCGCGCGTTACCTCACCACAATCGGACGCGAGGTCCGCTGATGTCTCTCAACTACGCAATTGACCGCGCGACCTGCACGCGCCTGGCTCTGACGCTCACGCTGGTTCTGGCTGCCTGCAAAAAAGACACGCCGCCCGACACATACGGAAACTTCGAAGCCGAAGAAACGATTGTAGCCGCCGAAACAGCGGGGCAGTTGCAGGAGTTTTTGCCGACGGAAGGGCAGGCGCTCACGGCCAAGAGCCGCGTTGGGCAAGTCGACACGATTCAACTCTCACTTGAGCGCGATCAACTCGT
>JBDTTO010000614.1:0-3118 GCA_039930585.1 Gemmatimonadaceae bacterium | reverse complement strand
CAGATATGGCGGGTACGGCTGCAGCAATACCTTCGTATCGGGATCACCGCGTTCGCCACGATTGGACGACGACAGCTCAGCATTTACGAGTTCAAATCGCAACACGCCGATTTGCTTCGCGCCCGATTGCAGAATGCGCTGAAATCCAAGCATATACGAGCGCAGATCATCGGGATATTGCAGAAAGCGCCGTCCGTCCAGTGAATAATCTTCGCGCGCGTATTCGCCGTACACTTCGAATCCGGCGCCGGGAAATGCCCAGCGAAAAAACGCGGACGCGAGCTGGTTTTCGCTCTCGATGTTGTCACCGTTCCCAATAGCAGCGCCTTGCACCACGCGACGCGCCTGCGCGATAGTCGGAACATCATGCGTCGATATTCCCTGAACAAAACGCATCAGGCCGAATTCGAGTCCGCGGGCACCGCGCGGAATGATCGACACAATTCCGGCAGATACCCAGCGATGCAGGTTGCCAGTGTCGATTGGCGAATACGCCGACTGCGAAAGTGTGCCGGTAATCAGGCGCGCATGCAGCGAGAAGATCCCGAGATTGAGTGGCGTGCCTGTTCCGATAAAGGCGTGCGGAAATCCGCCAGAATGACTGCTGAGTATCAGCGGATATTCGCGTCCGGGACCCCACGATTGCGCCGCAGTTGAAACGCCAAACGTGATTGGTTTGGATTGCAGCGCGAGTGTCGTGTTGCCGAGGTCGAAGCGGCCGTAGCTCTTGGAGCCGAATCGTTGTGGGGCATCGATCACCAACGGGAAACGCGCGTCGCCAAACGAGCGCGGTCCGGTGGTGTCATTATCGGCGAGAGTGAATGACGCGTTTTGTGCGAGAAATGCGACTGGCGCGAGTTGGAAGTGCACCGGTCCAAAGTCAGCACTCACACCTGCGCGTAGTTCACCAGTAACACCGCGACCGGCCCACGTGGGTCCGTCTGCGGTCGATTGCGGGAACGACGAATTGAGGAACACGCGCGCGCCCGGTCGCAGCAATTGCCAGCGAAACCGGCGCGCTGTCGAATCAACAGAAAACTGTTTGGACCAGGGATGTTCTGGCGACAGTAATTCTGTAGTGACCGGCAGCGAACCCGGTGCGCGAATCGTCCAGTTTGTGCTCTTGGCCGCACCGTCCAACTGTAGTGCGCGCAGATAGCGTTCGGCCTCACCCCCAACCTGTAAATCTCCGCCCTGATCAATCCGAACGGGTCGCTGCGCGCCAACGCTGAAGAGTGGCGTGCAGCACAAAGTCGCGAACAGCGCAGTGCGCGCCATTGTCAGTTGCGAAAATACGTGGCGCATCGACGCGGCGACGTGCGCCTTCGCACATTGACGCCTCGTCCCGGGCTCTTGAAGATGTTGCGGCACGTGTATGATTAGGAGCAACTGAACATGCCCAATAATACGCCTGAGTCGCGGCCATCGGCTACCGGTGATACTGATACGTCATCACCATGCTGGCAACGCATCGTTTCTCCACGCCTTCCACTCTTCATGACTGTCAACACAACGCGCCGGACTGCCGCAATCGCAAGCGCGTTGTTCCTGTGTTGTGCTCCGGTTTTGCTGTCGGCACAGGTAGTCGGAGTAGGCGAGTTGACGTCAATTGGCAGTGAGACCGAAGAACGCCAACGACTCTCGCAGTTGTCTGACGCGGCGTTGGTGACCAGCGCACCATTTCGCTCGCTGTCGTTGTTGTCGCCAAAGCGAAAAGCGACGGTAACACTGCTGTTGCCCGAAGCGCGCGTGACGTACAACTCAGCGATTCCGTTCAGCCTGAATGATGGCGTAATGTGGGCGGGGCGCGGCACAAATACGATGTACACCGCTGGCGTTGATGTGCGCTTCAAGATGGTGCGGCTTGTGCTTGCGCCACAGTTCACGACATCTGCAAATCTGCCATTTCAAACGATTCCATTTCCGCAGGGTAACGCGGATCACCGAAGCGTGTGGGCCAATCCATTTTATCCGGAACAGCAAAGTCTCGATTTGCCAATGCGATTTGGCGATCAGAAACTTTCGCGCACTGATTTTGGTCAAAGCAGTTTGTCCGCGACTGCGTACGGCGTCGACGCCGGTATTGCAACGGAAAACATCTGGTGGGGCCCCGCACAACGCAACGCAATTGTGTTGAGCAACAACGCGCCGGGATTCGCACACGTGTTCTTGCGCTCGCACGATGGCATTCAAACGCGCGTTGGTCGCTTTGATGCGCAGTACTTGCTAGGACGTTTGGACGAGTCAGACTATTTCGACAGCGACAGTACCAACGATGTGCGCGCGTTAAACGGCTTGATTGTTTCGTATGTGCCGTCGCGCTCTCGCGGATTTAACGTTGGGTTTTCGCGCCTCGTCATCGCGCCCAAAAATCAGGGACAGGTCACGTGGCGCGACGGCGACAATGTGTTTCGCGATGTTGGACATCCCAACACCAGCGCGACTGACATTGCCAAAGGCGCGGGTCCGGATCAAATCACATCGCTGTTTGCCCGCGTCGTGATTCCCAATGCGAACTTCGAAACGTATGCCGAGTGGGCGCGCTTCGAGTGGCCAATTTCGTTGCGCGACTTTCTCGAAACGCCGGGACATTCGCAGGGATACACGCTCGGGCTTGGCTGGGCTCGCCCGCTCCCACGCGGTCTGACGCTCAAGCTCGCGGGCGAAGGCACATATCTCGAGCCGGACGCGTCAGTTCGTCGTCGACCGGTCGCCACATCGTACACAAGTCGATCGGTGGTGCAGGGGTTCACGAATCGCGGCCAGATGCTCGGAGCTGCCATCGGACCCGGCGCTTCCAGTCAGTGGGTTGGCGCAGACATTTTTGGTAAGCGATTCCGTGCTGGTGGCTTTCTGTCGCGCGTCCGCTGGGACAATGCCACGTTATGGACGCCCATTGTGCCGCAGCTCAAAAACGAAGACGTAAGTCTGATGGCCGGTCTGAAAGGAAGTGTCACCTTTGCGAGGATGCGCCTGGCATTGGAGTACACACAGGCCGCGCGCCTCGACTATCTCTATCAGGATCGCAACGACGACTATTTGCTCGGCACGCACAAGGGTGTCGACATTCTGAACCGCACGCTTTCAATTACCCTCTCCACGGCCGTCGGTCGTTAGT